>NZ_AEWE02000138.1:0-14552 GCF_000190455.2 Pseudomonas sp. TJI-51 | reverse complement strand
TCGATCAGGGCAATCAAACCCTTCCAGGGTACGACCCGATCCATCTCGATCAGGAACAGTTCCTTCCGGGTTTGCTTGCGCTTACCGGCGTACTCGACGTCGGCGAAGGTCATTTGCTTCATCGGGAAACTCGGGCAACGGGATCGGCGTATTTCACCAGATTCGAGAAGTCTTTTTCAGACCATCCCTAGGGTACCTAGAAACAACATCAAAGGAATGCTGGGCCATGACGAAAACTATCGTAGCCGCTGTACTGTCAGCCGTTGCACTGTCTACTTCAGCAGCAGAAATCTCCGGCTCGATTGGCGCTACGAATCAAGGCGGCTTAACGGCACGTGCCGGCATTGGTGTCGAATGGGAAAAGAGTTGGTTCCAGTCTGACACTGGACACCTGACAGGCTACTGGGATGCCGGATACACCTATTGGGAAGCAGGCGATGAGGCAGGCGGAGCCCACTCCCTCTCCTTCGCCCCAGTGTTCATCTACGAGTTCGCCGGGAGCGACATAAAGCCCTTCATCGAAGTCGGCATTGGTGTCGCGCTTTTCTCCGGCACCACCGCAGGTGATAGAGAGCTTGGCTCCGCCTTCAACTTCGAAGATCGAATTGGTGCAGGCTTGAAATTCAGCGGTGGGCAACGTATCGGCGTCCGAGCACTGCATTACTCCAACGCCGGCATCAAACAACCCAATGACGGTATCGAATCGTTCGCGCTTTTCTACAGTCAGCAAATCTGAAAGCATCCAGTACGCATTCACTGGCGCAGGGGAAATGCTATCTGGCCAGGGCCAATAATATGTAAGCCTGAATAGCCGCAATTATCGACGCTGGCGATGGCGATAAGCGAAAGGTTTTAGCCACCCCGCCAGAATCCCCCTATTTCTCTGCTAGGAGCTTGCAAAAAAACGCTTACGCAGACTCACTTTCGCGCAAGTGCTCCAAGAATAACCTCGCTGCAACCGTTAATGCCAATTGTGATCTGACGCACACGCTGAGTTCGCGAGAAGCCCACGCTTCCTCTAGGTTGACTACCTTCGCTCCGTCCATCCTGTAAATCGCCGCACTCCCCTCTGGCATGATGCCAATGCCCAGACCCGCCTGAATCATTAGGCACAAGGCGTCATAGCTGGACACCTCCATGCGGATTTTAAGCGAGCGCCCCAGGTCATTGGCTGCTTTGATCAACTGAAAATTAAGATGAGTACCGCTGCGCAAGGCGATGTATTCGTGATCCAGGGTTTCGCTGAACCTGACGGATTGTCTTGCTGCGAGTGGATGTCCGAGGGGGATTAGTAACACCAGGCGATCATTACGAAACGGGAAAACTTCGATGTCAGCGCCGTGGGGCAGGCGGGTGAAGATACCGATGTCGGCGCGGTTTTCGGCAACGGCTTTGGTGATAGCCAGGCTTTGTTTTTCTTCGAACCTGACGTTGATCAGTGGGTACTGCTCCATGAATGACTTGATGAGGTCAGGCAGGAATTGCGTGATGGCGGAAATGTTGGCCAGAACGTGCACCGAGCCACGGCGGCCATGTGAGAACTCGCGCATCTGCACGATAATTTCATTGAGGTTATTCAGTGCACTGCGGGCCATGAACAGTAGCGATAGGCCGGCGTCAGTCGGGGTAATGCCCTTGTTGGTGCGGTTGAGTAATTTCGAGTCGAGGAGTTCTTCAAGTTCGCTGAGTCGCTTGCTGACTGCCGCCGCCGCGAAGTGTTCGCGTTTGGCGGCAGCCGCGATGGTGCCTTCTTCAACGACGCTGACGAAGAGTCGCAACGAGACCGGATCGAGCTTCATGGATGGTACCGGTTTGGCCTGACAGGCCAGCATAGTACCTTCTCAGGCATCGACTCAGAATGCCCCGGACAATAGATGGCCGGCGTTGGGTACCTGGGCCTTGAGCCCGAGGGTTTTCAGCATCTGATAAACAGTGGCGATTGATGCGGACAACACCGGTTTGTCGAGGCGATCCTGAACCTTCTGGATCGCTGGCAGCGACGGCATTTGCACACAGCAAGACAACACCACCCCATCGGCCTGACCGATGTTCAGCTTGTCGGCATGCGCTACCAGATTCATCGGATCCAGACGACCGACTTCGAGGTTGTCGGACACTTCAAGGCTGATGGAGTCGACCACTTCGATTCCGGCCGCTTCGATATAGTCGATGACTTGTTGGGTCAGTGGTTTCATGTACGGCGTGATGATCGATATTTTTTTGTAGTCGAGCATGTGCAAGCTATCGATCAGTGCACCGGCCGAACTCAGGACTGGGGCGTTCGACTGGTTGGAAGCAACGGTTTTACCCAGTCGATCCTGCGAGACTTTGTGATAGTTGGCCCCCTGGCACATGATCGCCACCAGGCAGGCATAGGCCATGACATCGACTCGCGCATCGCTGAGTTCCAATGCACAACGGTCACTGTCGATGTCCATCTTCTTCAGCTCTTCCGGGCTGACGTGCATCATGCGCATACGCGAAGAGTGGAAGGTAAAGCGCTCTTCTGGAAACAACTCGTAGCGCGAGGTCAGCATGGCCGGGATTTCGGTTTCCATCGTGGTGTTGGAGCTTGGGACGATTTGCCCGATGCGGAAGTTCTTCATGGTCTTGTCCTTTGAAAGGTACGGATCAGTTGCCGCTGGTGAGTTGAACGCCTTTGGTTTCCTGCAACGTGAACACCATGACGGCTGCGATGAGATAGGAAACTGAAGCAAGGGAAATGGTGGCGGTGAAGCCGATAAGGGGGATCAGTACCGGTACCAGCTTGATGCCGGCGATGGCGCCGACCCGCCCGAAGTTGAAGCAGAAACCTGACGCGGTTGATCGGATGCTGGTAGGGAACAATTCCGAGTACCAAGCACCGAAGCCGCTGAAGTAGCCCGTGAAGAAACCGAGCAGGGCGGCCAATGAACCGAGGGTGATGATGTTCTGGGTGGTGAACAGTAACTTGCCTTCGGTCAACGGCATCAGGGTCGCCGAATAGGCGAACACCGGCACCATGATCGCCATGCCACCGAAAAACACTGCGAACGACAGTCGACGACCGATGCTTTCGGCGAGGTAGCCGTAAGCCAGGTAACCGAGCGTGGCACCAATACCGATCCAGATGACGAACACCGGGGCTTGATCGATGCGCACGTTGAGAATGTTCTGCAGGTAAGCCGGCATGAAGGTGGTAATGATCCAATAGCCATACATGCCCAGGATTGAAATGCTCAGGCCCAGCAGCGTCATTTTCAGGTACTGCGGATGAAAGATCTCCATCAGCCGGCCCTTGTTGCTGTTACGACGCATGAACTCGCGGTTGGCCAGCCAGACCGGTGACTCCTTGACGAATAACCCAATGAACAACAGGGTAAAAAAGGACGGAATAGAGGCGTAGATGAACAGATTGCGCCAGGACTCGGGGTTGGCGTCGTCCAGGAAGCTCCAGGCAAAAATCGCTGCCAGAAGGCCGCCGCCCGACCAACCTGTCTGCATCACGGCAAAGGCTTTGGCACGCCCAGCGGACGGCCAGATCTCCGATACCAGCGCGGCAGCAGCAGACCACAATCCACCGACGGCGATGCCAACGCAGAAGCGGAATACGTTGAGCTGCCAAAGGCTATCGGCAAAGCCACAAAGTAAGGTGCCGGTGCCGTAGACAAACACCGAGAGCATCATGGTTTTCTTGCGGCCGATCTTGTCAGAAATATTGCCAAGGAAGAAACCGCCGATACCGGTTGCCAGCAGAAACCAGGCAACGGTAGAAACGACATCGCTCATACCAATGGAGAAAGTCTTCGCGACCGACAGCAGAACAAAACCGAAGACTGTTGCGTCCAGGGCATCAAATAACCAAGCAGCCCAGGAACCACCCAAGGTGGTGTATCGTTGACTGGCAGTCAGCTGGCTGGCGCCATCCACTTCGGAGGTACCGATCGCAGAACCGGCGGTTAGGGTTTTCATGGTTAAACCTCGCGGGACTCTCGTTGTTATTTTTTGAAACTCGCACACCGACGAAGTCGACCGGCAAACGAAGCTCATGTGTGGTCGATGTTAGGAGGGGAAGAAAGCGTCGTATATCAGGCATTCACGATCTTGCCATCGCGGACGGCGATGGCAAATGTAGATCCTTGAAATAGAAGCAAAAAAAGGGATTAGAGGCTTCTGGTGTATATACCCCGCCTCAGCTAGCGCCATCGTCCATGCACCTAGCTCGACCAAGATCCAGAAAGGCAAGCGTGATCCGCAGATGCACCAACCCAAGATGGGCAACCAGTACTACTTCGGCATGAAGGCATATATCAGTGCCGGTGTCGAATCTGGCCTGTGCACAGTGTCCTGGGGACGGCAGCCAACGCGGCGATCAGCCCTCTTCGCCTATAGGAATGCGGCCTCAAGTTTTACGGCAGTAGCTCCTGCATCAGTATGTACAGCGTCTGCTTTATCGGTGTATCGAGCTCCGTCCATGCGAGGCCCAGCGCTGTCTGATGCTCGCCCAGAGCAAGAGGTCTGATAGTGATATTCGGGGGCAAGGCCATGGCCGCTCCCTCGGGTGCCGCGTAGTCTCGCCGCAGCCATTGCCCCCACCATTGCTAGCAGATTGATCGGCTTGGGTTGGCTCGCCGCACCGCTACTCGCCTGCGGCGTGCTAAAAATCATCTACGATCTGACGCTCCTGACCGCGTGTGCCATGTCAGGTTTGAGGGGGATCCCTCATGAATTCACTTTGATATAACAGCGCATCGTCTTGTTTGGCGTCGCACTGATGCTGGCGGTTTCGCTCACCGAAAGCCTGGTTCTGAGGAGTCAGTCAAACCATGGGCTTCTGATTACCCAAAGCGGTAATCACTAGACGCCTGGACAAGAATTCTCTGACCCTTTTCGGAAGCTAATCGCGGCGGGGCAATCGATTGCTCGATACACCGCAGGTTACCCAGGTGAGAGATGCACCCGTTCTAACTATCCCAATCGATTTTCATAAAGAGGTCTCGCATACGTGACGTCCAAATAGGCTCGATTGCTTGAGCATAGGCAAGCTTGCCAAAAATAAAGTTTTTCAGACCCCACGAGTTATCGAACTTACGAGCCTTTCGATGGTTAGACACGCCAACATCCGGCCTTAGCATAAAATGGATATGAGTGCGTACCTCAGCCTTGAACTCTTTTGAAAGCTTAGGCACATGCCCATCCACCAATAGGCCTAAGACAACCTTTCTCGCGCCAGGCGGGATAATTTTAGTTTTACTCTTATTTGGCCACAGCCCATGTGCTCGCATGATTTCATAAATTTCGCGAACAATATTTTCAGCCCCATCTCGGTTAAACGTACCGAAGGAGGAAAACGTAAGATCATCCGCATATCGCGTATAGGCGAGATCTTTGCTATTTGCAAACTCAGCAAGCGAATGATCAAGCGTGCGGGCTACAAGATTTGACAGCAAGGGACTGGTTGCTGCTCCTTGCGGAAGGTGACCAATCGCAACATTCTTGCACGGTAAGTTGCCCATCCCGTCCTTGAAACGATCAGTTTTAACCGGATTGCCCGAAGGACGCACTCGTGTACAAATGCGAGCCAGTTCAAAGGCTACAAGCGCTTGATAGCCCATTTCTCGGAATACGCGATAAACGTCAGGCTCCAAGATCGACTCAAAGAAATTCGTAGCACCCAGCTTGATCATCCACTTGCATCCAGCGTGCATGGCTGCAGCATCGCGCGGGGATGTTTTTTCCTTGTAGGCGTAACTGGCCGGATGCGAGTGAACGTGCATCAGAATATTTTTATGAATCCACCGCTGCATTTTCAGCAACGAAGGATGAGGAGCACAAATATACCTGAATCGGTTTGCGCCGAAGCTAACAACATTTTTTTCAGTTTGAAAACCTTGTAACTCTCAACTCGCTCGCTCCTGGCGGCCACGCCTCTCAGAAATCCGTAGGACACGCCTGCTTCATGGGCCAAGTGCCTCAATGTCAAGATAGGAGACAGTAATGGAAAGTTTGCATGTAGCAGTTGCGCAGTACGCAGCGCATTGTTCAAAACGCCCTTATCGACGTTTTGGTTTAATCCGGCGCTTTTATAGCGCTGAGGGCTCCAGCGATTCATCTACCTTAGATTCCGCCCAGGCGGATGAGCGCCTCGAGACCGCAAGACATACACCAGCGTAAGAGCGAGGCGCTCAACCTCCTGTTCAGCGGGGGTTCTTCCTGTGGATAGCATAACCTGCTTCCTACAGCCTCTAGAGTCTAGAGGATTCTAGATTTCGCTAAGTTGGAGCCCTCAGCTGGGACGGATAGTACTCGACCAGCGGAGCTGCTGTCACCACCTTTGAAGCTGGCGCTGCGCAGAGGCTTGAAACCAGCTTGCGCCCACTATCCGTCATGCGATTTTTTGATGTAATCCAGTCGAAGTCCCCGGTCACGGAGATATGTCACTTACGCGTACCCATCAAGCCTTTGAGATTTGCCGCGACCGGCTAGACAAGGATTGGGAACTGACTTTTTGTCGGGTGCTTATTCATCAACGGTCACTTCACCATTGATGAAGGCAGCCTGATCGGGCACCCCATGCATCGGAGCGATGGGTATGCCCGGGGCAGGCATTTCGACTGACCACTAGGAACACCGGCAATGCAGCGCCCGTGCCTCAGGCTCAGGAGACCGGTGACCCCGGCTCTGAGACCTCCTCACGGCGGACAAGGTATTCCAGCAATTGCCGGGCGATAACCGACAGACCTTCGACATCGCGCACACCGATTTTCAGCTCCCGCCGCGCCCAGACATCGGTCAGCGGGATCACCGCGATATCGAGTGCCGACAGGTAGGTACGCGCGACCTTCTCCGGCAGCATGCCGACGCCCATTCCGGTGTGGATCATCCGGCAGATCCCTTCGAAGCTGCGTACCTGGATGCGCATGCGCAGGGACAGGCCCTGCTGCAATGCCGCCTGTTGCAACAGGGTATGCAGGGAAGCGTCCTGCTGTAGGCCGATGAAGTCATAGGCAACGGCATCCCTTAAGGCAAGGCGTTCACACCCGGCCAGCGGATGCTCGCTGGGAGTGACCAGCACCAGTTGGTCATGCCGGTAGCTGTAGACATGAAGATCGCCGGCGGGCACGTGCCCGGCGAAAATGCCGATATCGGTCAGCCCCTCGCTGACGGCGCGCACCGTCTCGCTGCTGATGCGCTCCTCGAGGTCGATCTTGACGTCCGGATGGGCCCGGCAGAAAACACTCAAATCCCCCGGCAGGAATTCAATCACCGCCGAGGTGTTCGCATAGATGCGCACATGCCCCTTGACCCCTTCGCTGAACTCGCTCATATCGGCACTCAACTGGCGAAGGTTGTCCAGCATGTTGCGCGCATGGTGCAGTAAAGCATGCCCGGCTGGCGTCAGCGCGACGCCCTTGTGCTGACGATAGAGCAAGGTGATACCGAGCTGGCTTTCCAAGTCACTGATGCGCTTGCTCACCGCCGCCAAGGCCAGGTGCTCGCGCTCAGCAGCCCGGGTCAGGCTGCGCTCGGCGGCGATGGAGACGAACAGCTTGAGCGTGACGAAATCAATACGGCGCATATAAGGGGCCTCTCTGTTCGGCGAAGCAGGACAGTTCCTTGCCCCAGTTCCAGAGCTTGGTATCGTTCTCCCTTCGCAAAACACGAAGACTGGCTTAGTAATTGATCAATTGTCCACTGCCATTAGCCTGAACCATCCTTCGACTTAAATAACAAACACGATGGTACAAACATGGCAGAACAAATCCAGGGCAGCAGCATGGCGCTGCAAGACCTCAAGGTGGTGGAGATGGGGCAGCTGATCGCTGGCCCCTTCGCCAGTAAGATGCTCGGCGAATTCGGCGCCGAGGTGATCAAGATCGAACCGCCCAAGGTGGGCGACCCGCTGCGCAAGTGGCGCAAGATCAAGGACGGCACCTCGCTCTGGTGGCATGTCCAATCGCGCAACAAGCAATCGATCACCCTCGACCTCCGGGAAGCCGAAGGGCAGGACCTCGCCCGCCGGCTGATCACCGGGGCCGACGTGCTGGTGGAGAACTTCCGCCCCGGCACACTCGAAGCCTGGGGCATGAGCTGGGAGACGCTGTCCGAGCTTAACCCGCGGCTAATCATGCTGCGCATTTCCGGTTATGGCCAGACCGGTCCCTACCGGGATCGCCCGGGATTCGGCGTGATTGGCGAGGCCATGGGCGGCCTGCGGCACCTGTCCGGCTATCCCGGCCAGGCGCCGGTGCGCGTCGGGGTCAGCATCGGCGACTCGCTGTCCTCACTCTATGGCGTGATCGGCGTATTGCTCGCTCTGCAGGAGCGCCAGCGCAGCGGTCTGGGGCAGTGCATCGACGTCGCGCTCTACGAGTCAGTATTCGCCATGATGGAAAGCCTAGTGCCCGAGTACGATGCCTTCGGCTATGTACGCGAGCCGGCCGGTAGTGCTCTGCCCGGCATCACCCCATCCAACTCCTATCCCTGCAATGACGGTACCTATGTGCTGATCGCCGGTAACGGCGACAGCATCTACAAGCGCCTGATGGGCCTGATCCACCGTCAGGACCTGGCCGACGACCCCAGTCTGGCGCACAACGATGGCCGCAGCAAGAAGGCCGACGTAATCGACGCGGCGATTGCTGAGTGGACTCGGCGGCGCTCACGCGATGAAGTGCTGCATGCGCTGAACGCGGCGCGAGTGCCGGTTGGCTACCCCTACACCGCCGCCGACATCGCAACGGATCCTCATTACCTGGCACGCCAGATGATCAAGACCGTGCAGACGACTGCCGGCCCTCTCAAGGTGCCTGGGGTACTGCCCAAGCTCAGCCGGACGCCTGGCCGGCTCGGCAGTGGCGGCCCGGAGCTGGGCGAGCACACCGACGACGTGCTGGCCGGACTCGGCCTGAGCCAGTCGCAACGCCAGGCGCTGCGCGAACGCGGCGTCATCTAATCGACAGGCCGCAGCGCCCCATCACCATCAGCAACAGCATCAATCAAAGAGGCCCAGCCATGCCGGCTGGGCTCGACACCCGCCAAAAATAATTACAAGGAATACCGTGTTAACCATGACCATCATTCTGGCAATACTGCTCTGTATTGGTGTCGGCTATTGGCTGAACATCAACATCGGCCTGTTGGCCATTAGTGCCGCCTATCTTATCGCCACCACCATGATGGGAATCAGCGTCAAAGAGCTAGTGACCTACTGGCCGCTGAACCTATTTTTCATCATCTTCGCAGTGACCTTCTTCTTCGGCTTCGTCATCGCCAACGGAACCATGGAGAAGATCGCCAGAAATGCCGTGTTCATGGCTCGCGGCATGCCCAGCATGATTCCCTTTGCGCTGTACGGGCTGGTCCTGTTGGTCGCGGGAATCGGTCCTGGGCATTATGCGGTGTTCGTGTTCCTCTCCCCCTTGGTGATGTCGGTCGCCAGTCGTACCGGCATGAGCCGGCTGCTAGGTGCGATCATCGTCGTCTCAGGCGGCATGGCAACCACCTTCACCAGCATCAGCCTGGGCGGGCGCGTTACCCAGGGCATCCTCGAAAACGCCGGTTATGACGCAGTGACCGCCGCGGACTACACCCACACGCTGCTGGTGGACTCCTTCATCTTCCAGACGCTGGTGTTCCTCGTAGCGTACGTCGTGCTCAAGGGTTATCAGACCGAGAGCCTGGATACCGAGCGCCCGGCTCCTTTCGATGCCCAGCAGCGGCGCACCCTCTGGCTGGTGGCCTTCATCATCGCGCTGATCATCGTGCCCTCGACCATCGCCGCGTTCCTGCCGACTGGCTCGGTATTCGCCACCATCGCCTCGCACATCGATCCGACATTCATCTCGATCATCGGCGTAGTGCTGGCGCTGATTCTGCGAGTGGGTGACGAGAAGGCCGCATTGGCCAAGGTCCCAATGGCAATCATCATCCTGCTGTGCGGCATGGGCATGCTCATCAGCGTGGCTGTCAAGGCCGGCACCATCGCGGCCCTGTCGCAGTGGCTGGCGGCAAACGTCAGCGTGGCGATGGTGCCCTATGCTACCGGCGTATCCGCGAGCGTGATGAGCTTCTTCTCCAGCACACTGGGCGTGGTGATGCCGACGCTGTTCCCCATCGTTCCGAACCTCGCCACCAATGCAGGCCTTAGTCACACCGTGCTGCTGTCGGCCATCGTGCTGTGCTCGTCGCTGACCGGCTTTTCGCCCTTCTCCTCGGGCGGTGCGCTGGCGCTGGCCGGCGTTCAGGAGGAAGCCGAGCGCGGCAAGCTGTTCTACCGCTTATTGCTGGTACCGCTGTTCGGCGTTGCTGGGGTTCTGGTTCTCGTTTTCTTTGGCCTGCTTGGCTGACACCTGGCCGGCAGACCGGACTCGAGACGGCGCCGTCCCAAACGGAAGGGATAGAAGATGACTGCACAAACGCTTTTCGAAAAACTCTGGGCACGCCATGCCGTGCTCGATACCGACGACGGCCAGACGCTGCTGTACGTCGACCTTCACCTCATCAACGAGGTGACCAGCCCTCAAGCTTTCGACGGCCTGCGCCTGAATGAGTTGCAGCCCTGGCGCCCCGGCTCGGTGCTCGCCACCTCCGACCACAACGTGCCGACCAAGGCGCGTGAAGCAGGCATCACAGATGCGGTGGCGCGCCGGCAGGTCGAGGCGCTGGAACGCAACTGCGCCGAGTTCGCCCTGCAATTCTTCGACATGAAGGATGAGCGCCAGGGCATTCTGCACGTGATCGGCCCGGAGCAGGGCATCACCCTGCCGGGCATGACCATCGCTTGTGGCGATTCGCACACCACCACCCACGGCGCCTTCGCGGCCTTGGCATTCGGCATCGGCACGTCGGAGATCGAACACATCCTGGCCACGCAGTGCCTGCTGCTGAAAAAGCTCAAGACACTGCGTATCACCATCGACGGTGTGCTTGCACCCCACGTATCATCCAAAGACTTGGCGCTGGCACTCATTGGCATGATCGGCACCGCCGGCGCGACCGGCTACGCCATCGAGTTCACCGGTGAAACGGTTTCGGCGATGAGCATGGAAGCGCGCATGACCCTCTGCAATCTCGCCATCGAAGCGGGTGCCCGGTGCGCCATGGTCGCCTTCGATGACACCACCTCCAGCTACCTCAAAGGTCGCCCGCTGGCTCCCGCTGGCGAGCAGTGGAATGCCGCCGAGGCGTACTGGCGAACGCTGCACAGTGACCCTGACGCGCGCTTCGATCGCGAACTGCAACTGGATGCGGCCAGCATTCGCCCCCATGTCACCTGGGGAACCTCGCCGGAGATGGCTACCGATGTCGACGGCCAGGTGCCGAATCCCGAGACCGAAACCGATCCGGTCAAACGCCGCGGCATGCAGCAGGCGCTGGAATACATGGGCCTGCAAGCCGGAACGCCGATCCGTGAAATCAGGCTGGACAAGATCTTCATTGGGTCCTGCACCAACTCGCGCCTCGAAGACCTGCGCCTGGCCGCCGGTGTGGTCAAGGGTCGGCGGGTCGCTGACAACATCGTTCAAGCGCTGGTCGTACCGGGCTCGGGCCTGGTGAAGCGGCAAGCAGAAGCCGAAGGTCTGGATCGGATCTTCACCGACGCCGGCTTCGAATGGCGCGACGCGGGATGCTCGATGTGCCTGGGCATGAACGAGGACCGCCTCGGCAAAGGCGAGCGCTGTGCCTCGACCTCCAACCGCAACTTCGAAGGACGGCAGGGCCCCGGCGGGCGCTCTCATCTGGTCAGCCCGGCAATGGCGGCGGCAGCGGCCATCGCCGGCCATTTCACCGATATCAGCGATCTCTGAGGGACGAACATGCAAGCCTTCACCCAACTCGAAAGCACCGTGGTTCCACTGGATCGCTCCAACATCGACACCGACGCGATCCTACCCAAGCAGTTCTTGATGATCATCGAGCGCACCGGCTTCGGCCCGCACCTGTTCGACGAGTGGCGCTACCTCGACCGCGGCGAACCCTACAAGGACTGTTCACAGCGCCCGCTGAACCTGGAGTTTCCACTCAACCAGCCGCGCTACGCCGAGGCCAACATTCTGCTCACCCGGGCCAACTTCGGCTGCGGCTCCAGCCCCCGGCACNNCGGCTCGAGCCGCGAGCACGCGCCCTGGGCGCTAGCCGACTGGGGTATCCGCGCGATCATCGCGCCGAGCTTCGCTGAGATCTTCTACGGCAACTGCTTCAAGAACGGCCTGCTGCCCATCGTCCTTGACGAGCCGACCATCGACCGTCTGTTCGGCGCTGTGGACGGCACCCCCGGCTACAGCCTGAGTATCGACCTCGAGCAGCAGGAAGTGGTGGAGCCTAATGGCCATGTCAACCGCTTCGAGATCGACGGCTTCCACAAGGAGTGCCTGCTCAAGGGCCTGGACGAGATCGGCCTGACTCTGTTGAAGCGAGAGAACATCCGTCGCTTCGAACAGGCTCGCCGGCATCAGGAGCCCTGGATCTTCACAGGCGCCTGATTGGGCCGCCGAGCAAAAATCATTCCTCCCGGCGCGGGCGAGCCGCAGCAGCCCGCGCGAACCTGATAGGACACGAGATGAACAAACACCTGTATATCCAAGAAGTCGCCACCCGCGACGGATTCCAGATCGAACCCGGCTTCGTCCAAACCGAGGACAAGATTGCCCTCATTGATCGCCTGTCGCAGACCGGCCTGGCGAAGATCGAAGTGACCTCCTTCACTTCGCCCAAGGCTATTCCCAACCTACGCGACGCGGAAGAGGTAATGCTCGGCATCCGCCGCGTGCCGGGTGTCGACTACACCGTGCTGGTGCCCAACGTGAAGGGTTGTGAGCGTGCCCTTTCCTGCGAGGTGGATGAGCTCAATCTGGTGATGTCGGCCAGCAACACCCATGGTCTGGCCAACCTGCGCATGACAGCAGAACAGTCGCTGGCGCAGTTCAGAGAGATCATCGAGGTCACCCGCGGCAGTCGCGTGTTCGTCAACGCCTCGCTGTCCACCACCTTCGGTTGCCCCTTCGAGGGCAAGGTGCCGGAGACGCATGTCCATGAATTGGTCGGCAAGCTGTTCGACATCGGCGTGCACGGTGTGACCCTCTGCGACACCACCGGCATGGCCGATCCGGCACAGGTCGAACGCATCTGCCGGACCGCCCTGGCTCGCTGGCCGGAGGCGTTATTCACCCTGCATTTCCACAATACCCGCGGCATGGGCCTGGCCAACGCCTTGGCGGCGCTGAACGCCGGTATAGATCGCTTCGACGCCTCGCTCGGAGGCCTGGGCGGCTGTCCCTATGCGCCGGGCGCCAGCGGCAATATCTGCACAGAAGACCTGGTGCACATGTTCCAGCGCATGGGCCTCGACACCGGCGTTGATCTCGACCGGCTGCTGCAGGCTGCCCAGACCCTACCTGGCCTAGTGCAGCACGAGGTGCCCGGCCAAGTGCTCAAGGCTGGCAAGGCGGACCGCCGCTATCCGAAGCCGAAGTGGTTGGAGCCCCAGGCCTGAGCGTCTGCTCTCTCCCCCTTCGAAGAGGATGTATCAGCTGGCGTGTAGTCGATTAACGCAGAGAGGGTATCGACATCGGAATGAAGTCACGCTTGGCCCTGAGCCTCAGAGCAGCGTTGCGCCCTTCGCGCGCCCGATCACGTTCCTCCGAAGGGATTCATCGATGCGGGCTGCAACAGCGGTCTTGGGCGCGGTTAGCCGCTCGTTCCGGCAACGGCGTGCTATTTCCGCGCGAACAGTACGGCACTGAGGTGTCCCGCAATTTCATCAGCTCAGTCATCGATGCTGTGATGGAAGAAGTCGGTGCCTGGCAAGCGACGGCCGCTGGAGCCCATGTATCATGGTGATTCCCTTTGGTGCACTACGGCTGAAAAATCCGTGACGAAGGCATGGGCAACCGCCGTGAGGTTTATCGGTAACTGAAAGGACCCATGACATGACCCAGACCGAGAAACACCTTGAGCAACTTCAAGCGCGCATTGCCGAGTTGAAAGCGCAGTATCAGCAGCTGCAAGACAATTACGACGATGCAGTTCTCTTGTGCTCAAGCCTGCTGCGCGCCCTGGTCAACGCTGACTATGGCGACTGTGAGACGCTGGTGAAGCACACCGGCTGCTCGGCTGAGCGCAAGGCCGACGCGCTGCAATACATCATTGAGGTGCGCGCTGGGTATGGCTGAGCGCACTGCGAATAACGCGGGCTATGTTAATTAGCCCCACACCTTGCCCGGGTGTGGGGGCTTTTTGCGCCGGCTGGACGGACTTCAGACTAAATGAGAATTCCTCAAATCGGCATGTCAAGCGATGACCTATTGGCAGGACGGGCAGGTACGGCACACGTTGCTGGATGGTGCGCCAACGACTTGAAGTGCCTGTTATCGGCATCCAGCGCATCGATGGAACCGGTTTCAATGTCGTACACCCAGCCGTGCAAATTCAGCAGGCCTTTTACTTGGGCCAGGCGCACGTTGGCACACGACACAGTTGATCAAAGGAAATTCTGAAAAAGACTTCCTGATTTGGCAAAATCCCAGGACACCAATCGCCGAGCTTTTCGATGATGAAGCAAATGACCTTCG
>NZ_AEWE02000137.1:0-5041 GCF_000190455.2 Pseudomonas sp. TJI-51 | reverse complement strand
GCGATAGGGCCGGTACAGGCTTACTTGCGCGCTTTGAGGATTACAAACTTGGGCGTAGCCGCTACCTGCTCCACCCCACGGAACAACCGCGCCAGCTTGCTGTGATAGCCCAGGTGGCGGTTGCCCACGATGTACAGGGCCCCGCCCACCACCAACGCTTCGCGTGCCTGCTGGAACATGCGCCAGGCAAGAAAATCGCCAACCACCTGTTGCTGGTGGAACGGCGGGTTGCAGAGCACCACATCCAGCGACTGTTTCTCGACCCCGGCCAAGCCGTCGGCTGCTTCGAAGTTGGCCGGCCGCTCACCCAAGGCGGCGCGCCAATTCTCCCGTGCCGATTGCACCGCCATGTACGACTCGTCCACCAAGGTGTACTCGGCATCCGGGTTGGCCAGGGCACTGGCAATGGCCAGCACCCCGTTGCCACAGCCCAGGTCTGCTACCCGCGCGCGGCCGAGGTCGCGTGGCAGGTGCGGCAGGAACGCCCGCGTGCCGATATCCAGGCCCTCACGGCAGAACACGTTGGCATGGTTGAGCAATTCCAGCGCCGGCGTGTCCAGGCGGTAACGGCTAGGGTAGGGCGAGCGGGCCAGGGGGCGCTCTGCCAGCGTCGCGGTGAGCAGGCGGGCCTTCTTTTGCGCCAGCGAAGCCTGCACCGGGCCGATGTATTTCTCCAACAGGTCACCGGCCGCGCGTGGCAAGTGCTTGACCATTGCCCCGGCAATCACCTGCGCAGCGGGGGCCAGCTGCCCCTGCAGGCGAATCAGTTGCTCTTCGAGCAGGGCCAGGGTTTTAGGCACGCGCAGCAGCACCCGGTCGAACGGGCCCTGCCAGTGCTCGCTGGCTGGCACGAACGGCACGCTGTCGAACGGCAGGCCATTGCGCGCCAGGTTCTTTTCCAGGGCCATGTGCGCCAGGTGGGAGTCGCCGCTGCTGGTCACCTGCACCTTGCCAGCCAGGCTGGCGGCCACGGCCCCGAAGCTGTCGTTGAGCACCAGCACCCGGCAGTTGGCGTCAGGTGCCTGCGCGTGCAACTGCGCGAGCAGGTATTCGTCGGCGGCATCGAAAGCCTGCAAAGGGTCGTTGGCCTGTTCGGGCTGGCGGATCAGGTCGAGTTCGGCGTAAGGGGTGGTCAACAGGGGCATGGCGTCTGGCTCGGGTATGAAACTGCCCGTTGCGGTTCGCCCCGGGCTTTGCCAGGCGATTCTACAGGGCTTTGCCCCGGGTCGCAGGTCTGAAGGTCAGATCCAGCCGCGCAGCGCGGCAATAGCGATGGCGCCAGCCTTGTTGGCGGCATTGGTCTTGGTGATCACGCTGCGGATATGGAAATTCACCGTGCTTTGCGACAACGACAGAATGCAGGCAACGTCGGCAGCGGTCTTGCCAGCGGCGGACCATTTCAGCACTTCCAGCTCACGCGCGCTCATCTTCGGTTGTGGCGGGCATAACGCGTTCAGGTGGTGTTCGCCGAGCACGGCATGCAGCGTGTGGCACAGCCACTGCACACTGCCGGCCTTCTCGTAGAGCTCGTTGATGTCGATGCTGCCCGCCGGGCGGGCCACGCTGATCTGGCTCTCGTTGTGTTGCAGGTCGTGCAGCGACTGCGTCCAACCGTGACGCAGGCCATGTTGGCAGGCTGCTTCGCGAAAGTGCGGGGCCTCATGATAGAGCTCGTCGGTCCACAGCACCGGCAGGGTCGACTGGTGGCTGAGGTGGGCGGCGCAGTCCTGCTTGTAGAAGTCGTCGCGCTGATAGCGACTGATCCATTCATCCGGATAGTTGCTGTACAGGTAGAGCCTGGGCGTCTGGGTCGCGATCTGAATGCGCAGGTTCAGCCCCAGGTACTGCATGGCCAGGTCCTGCGCCAGATGCACTGCGATGTTGAACAGCTTCTTTGGGCTGCGCTCGCTGACGAACGCATCAAGATGTTCAGGTTTCCAGTGAAGCATCTGAAACACTCCTTGAGGCGCGGGATCCAATCCGTTTGAGAATCAGGACTAGTGTAGGAAAAGACCTACCGTTGTGTTGGGATTTTTTGCTATAGCCAACCGCATTCTCTGCGACTTTCATACCGGCACCCGGCGTGAGGCCCTACAAAGCGGTGGTTTTTATCCCGAGCACTTTAGGCGACACTGTGCACACGCCAACCCTGGAGCCCGATATGACCGCTAGCGCCGAAAAGTTCACCCGCCAGACCCTGCTCGATGTTCAGCCGCTGACGCCGAACCTCTTCAGCCTGCGGGTTACGCGCGATGCCGGGTTCCGATTCCGTTCCGGCCAGTTCGCCCGGCTGGGCGTGACCAAGGCCGATGGCAGCGTGGTATGGCGCGCCTATTCCATGGTCAGTGCGCCCCATGACGAGCACCTGGATTTCTTCTCTATCGTGGTGCCGGGCGGCGAGTTCACCAGTGAGCTGAGCCGCCTGGGGGCAGGTGATACCTTGCTGATAGACCGCCAGGCGTTTGGCTTCCTCACCCTCGACCGCTTCGTCGGCGGCCGCGACCTGTGGCTGCTGGCTACCGGTACCGGCATTGCGCCGTTCATGTCGATCCTGCAGGACTTCGAGGCCTGGGAGCGGTTCGACAGCATCAAGCTGGTGTATTCGGTACGCGAGGCCAGAGAACTGGCTTATGTGGATGAAATTGCCGGGCTGGAACAGCGCGATTATCTGGCCGAGTTTGCTGGCAAGTTGCAGTTCATTCCGGTGGTCACGCGCGAGCAGCACCCTGGTGCGCTGAACCAGCGCATTACCACGCTGATCGAGAGCGGTGAGTTGGAGAGGGCGGCGGGGCTGGAACTGTCCCCCGAGCATTCGCGGGTGATGCTGTGCGGCAACCCGGAGATGATCGACGAGACACGCAAGGTGCTCAAGGCACGCGACCTGCAGTTGAGCCTGAGCAAGCGCCCCGGCCAGGTGGCGGTCGAGAATTATTGGTAAGGCGCCGGGCCTGGGCACCGGCGCTGCCGGTGCCGGCGAGCAGGAGCGGGCTGCAAGGCAGCCCGGCAAACTCAAGGCAGGCGGTTCTGGTTCTGCGTCTTGAGCAAATCGCGAATCTCGGTCAGCAGGGTTTCCTGGGGGGTAGGCACTGGCGGGGCAGTCGGTGCCACGGCCTCTTCACGCTTGAGCCGGTTGATGGCCTTCACGCCCATGAAAATGGCGAAGGCCACGATCAGGAAGTCGATCACGGTCTGGATGAACTTGCCATAGGCCAGCACCACCGCCGGTACGTCACCTTGAGCGGCTTTCAGGGTAATGGCCAGGTCGCTGAAATCCACACCACCAATCAACAGGCCCAGCGGAGGCATGATCACGTCGCTGACGAAGGACGAGACGATCTTGCCGAAGGCTGCGCCGATGATGATACCAACCGCCATGTCGACGACGTTGCCTTTGACCGCGAAGGCCTTGAACTCATTGAGCATGCCCATGTTTAGATCCTTGTAACAAAAGGTGAGGTAAACGCAGTGTAAGCCACTTGAACGCTTCATGCGTCGTGTTCAGGGCAACTGACTGCGGTTAGAACGAATAGTTTTGTCGCATCCCGAAGCGCTCGAGGCACGTGCGGCTCGGCTATCATGGCGATTTTTCCAGGAGACCCCAACCCATGGCCAAGGCCAAGCGCATGTATGGCTGCACCGAGTGCGGCGCGACCTTCCCCAAATGGGCCGGCCAGTGTGGTGAATGCGGGGCCTGGAACACCCTGGTCGAAACCATGATCGAAAGCGGCGGTGCCGCTGCGCCCAGCAGTGGCCGCGCCGGCTGGACCGGGCAGCAGGCACAGATCAAGACCCTGGCCGAAGTCAGCGTCGAGGAGATCCCCCGTTTCACCACCAGCAGCACCGAGCTCGACCGTGTGTTGGGTGGCGGCCTGGTAGACGGCTCGGTGGTGCTGATTGGTGGCGACCCTGGTATCGGCAAGTCGACCATCCTGTTGCAGACCCTGTGCAATATCGCCGTGGGCATGCCGGCACTGTATGTCACTGGCGAGGAATCGCAGCAACAGGTGGCCATGCGCTCGCGCCGCCTGGGCCTGCCCCAGGACAAGCTCAAGGTCATGACCGAAACCTGCATCGAGACGATCATTGCCACGGCACGTGTCGAAAAACCGCGGGTAATGGTGATCGACTCCATCCAGACCATCTTCACCGAGCAGTTGCAGTCAGCCCCTGGTGGCGTTGCCCAGGTGCGTGAAAGCACGGCGTTGCTGGTGCGTTATGCCAAGCAGAGCGGCACGGCCATCTTCCTGGTCGGCCATGTCACCAAGGAGGGCTCGCTGGCCGGCCCGCGGGTGCTGGAGCACATGGTCGATACCGTGTTGTATTTCGAGGGCGAGTCCGACGGCCGCCTGCGCTTGCTGCGGGCGGTGAAGAACCGCTTCGGCGCCGTCAACGAGCTGGGCGTGTTCGGCATGACCGACCGCGGCTTGAAGGAGGTATCCAACCCGTCGGCGATCTTCCTCAACCGTACCCAGGAGGAAGTGCCGGGCAGCGTGGTGATGGCCACCTGGGAAGGCACCCGGCCCATGCTGGTCGAGGTGCAGGCGCTGGTGGACGACAGCCACCTGGCCAACCCGCGCCGGGTCACCCTGGGCCTGGACCAGAACCGCCTGGCCATGCTGCTGGCGGTACTGCACCGCCACGGCGGTATACCCACCCACGACCAGGACGTGTTCCTCAATGTGGTGGGCGGGGTCAAGGTGCTGGAAACCGCTTCGGACCTGGCGCTGCTGGCGGCGGTGATGTCCAGCCTGCGCAATCGGCCACTGGCCCATGGCCTGCTGGTGTTCGGCGAGATCGGCTTGTCGGGCGAGGTACGCCCGGTGCCAAGCGGGCAGGAGCGCTTGAAGGAAGCGGCCAAGCACGGCTTCAAGCGGGCGATCGTGCCCAAGGGCAATGCGCCGAAGGAGCCGCCAGCGGGGCTGCAGGTCATTGCCGTGACCCGGCTGGAGCAGGCCCTGGATGCATTGTTCGAGTAATTCGTAGCCTGTACTGGCCCTATCGCCGGCAAGCCAGCTCCCACAGGGATCGCCTTAGGGCTGAC
>NZ_AEWE02000136.1:5317-10188 GCF_000190455.2 Pseudomonas sp. TJI-51 | reverse complement strand
CGATAGGGCCGGTACAGGTTTACAAAGACTTCTCGAAAATCTTCGAATTACGCTGGTAGTTGTACAGCGAAGCCCGCGCTGACGGCAGTCGCTCCACGCCACTCGGCGCAAAGCCACGTTCGCGGAACCAGTGCGCCGTGCGCGTGGTAAGCACGAACAGGGTACTCAAGCCCATTTGCCGCGCACGGCTCTCGATACGCTCCAGCAATTCGTCGCCCCGCCCACCATGGCGGTACTCCGGGTTGACCGCGAGGCACGCCAGCTCGCCGGCCTCGGAATCGGCAATCGGGTACAGCGCCGCACAGGCGATGATCATGCCTTCGCGCTCGACCACACTGAATTGCTCGATCTCACGCTCCAGCACCTCGCGCGAGCGACGCACCAGGATGCCCTGCTCCTCCAGCGGGCTGATCAGGTCGAGCAAGCCACCGACGTCTTCGATGGTCGCCTCGCGCACCACCTCGAACTGCTCCTGCGATACCAGCGTGCCGCCCCCGCCGCGGGTAAACAGCTCGGTCAGCAGGGCGCCGTCTTCGGCATAACTGACGATGTGGCTACGCGCGACGCCGCCCTTGCAGGCTTCAGCCGCAGCATCCAGCAACTCGCCCTGGTAATCGCTGCCCAGGCGCTGCAGGTGCGGGGCCACCTGTTGTGGGCGCAGCTCGCGTATCAGCTTGCCGTCTGCGTCCAGCAAACCTGGCTCGGCGCCGAACAGCAGCAGCTTGTCGGCACCCAGGTCGATGGCCGCGCGGGTAGCGACGTCCTCGCAGGCCAGGTTGAAGATCTCCCCGGTGGGTGAGTAACCCAAGGGCGACAACAGCACGATGGAGCGCTCGTCGAGCAGGCGGCTGATGCCCTTGCGGTCGACCCGGCGCACTTCGCCGGTATGGTGGTAGTCCACCCCTTCGAGCACACCGATCGGCCGTGCGGTGACCAGGTTGCCGGACGCCACGCGCAGGCGAGAGCCCTGCATCGGCGAGGCCGCGATGTCCATCGACAGGCGCGCCTCGATGGCCAGGCGCAGGGCGCCGACGGCGTCGATCACGCAGTCCAGGGTGGCGGCATCGGTGATGCGCAGGCCGCGGTGGTAATGCGGCGTCAGGCCGCGCTCAGCCAGACGGCTTTCGATCTGCGGGCGCGAGCCGTGCACCAGTACCAGGCGCACGCCAAGGCTGTGCAGCAGGACCAGGTCGTGGACGATATTGCCGAAGTTGGGGTGCTCTACCCCATCGCCAGGCAGCATGACCACGAAGGTGCAGTCGCGATGGGCATTGATGTACGGGGAGGCATGACGCAGCCAGTTGACGTAATCGGGCATGACAGGGCCTGTGGATAAGTGGACGGAGAACGGCGATACACGGGGCGTTCAGGATCATCGTCGGAACAGGCTTGCGGTCACGCGCGGTCTCCTCTAGGCAGGAACGAATCAGTACGATTGACGTTTAGTGCAGGCAATAGTGCCGGATCAGGTCACGCAATAGACGCACGGTAGGCTCGATTCGTGACATTTCAAGGTATTCGCCAGGCTGGTGGGCGCAGGCGATGTCGCCGGGGCCCAACACGATGGTCTGGCAACCCAGCTGCTGAAGATAAGGTGCTTCGGTGCCGAACGCCACCGCTTCGGCGCGATGGCCGGTCAGGCGTTCGGCTACCTGCACCAGCTCGGCATCGGCCGCCTGCTCGAACGGCGGCACCTCCGGGAACAGCGGTGCGTAGTCGATACGGACCTCGTGGCGCTCGGCCAGCGGCTGCAGTTTCTCGCGGATGGCCGACCGCAACTGCTCGGCATCCATGCCCGGCAAAGGCCTAAGGTCGAACTCCAGTGCGCACTGGCCGCAGATACGGTTTGGGTTGTCGCCGCCGTGGATGCAGCCAAAGTTCATGGTCGGGGTGGGCACGCTGAACTGTGGGTTGCGGTAGGTTTGCTGCCATTGCTGGCGCAGGCCCATCAGCTCGCCCATGACCGCGTGCATGGCTTCCATGGCGCTGTGGCCCAGGCTTGGGTCCGAGGAATGGCCGCTGCGCCCCAGGATATCGATGCGCTCCATGAGGATGCCCTTGTGCATGCGGATCGGCCGCAGCCCGGTCGGTTCGCCGATCACCGCCGCTCGCCCCAACGGCTGGCCGGCCTCGGCCAGGGCGCGGGCACCAGACATGGAGCTTTCTTCGTCACAGGTGGCGAGGATCAGCAGGGGCTGCTTGAAATCGTGCTCCAGCATCGGAATGACGGCTTCGATGATCAGGGCGAAGAACCCTTTCATGTCGCAGCTACCCAGGCCAACCCAGCGCCCGTCGGTTTCTGTCAGCTTCAGCGGGTCACTGCGCCACAGTTGTTCGTCGTAGGGCACGGTGTCGCTGTGCCCCGCCAGCACAAGGCCGCCCGGGCCGGTGCCGCGGCTGGCCAGCAGGTTGAACTTGCCGGGGGTAACCTGCTGAATGTCACACTGGAACCCCAGGTCGCCCAGCCAACCGGCCAGCAGCTCGATGACCTGGCGGTTGGACTGGTCCAGCGCTGGCTGGGTGCAACTGACCGAAGGCGCGGCGATCAAGGCGGCAAACTGGTCTTTCAGCGTCGGCAACGGCATGCGCGTACTCCTGGGAAGCGTTGCCCATCATAACAATGCCTATCGTTCCCAGGGCAAGCGTGTGGGCTTCTTCGCGGGCGAGCCCGCGAAGAAACCACCGCGACCCGACAGAGCGCGGCCGACTGCTGTAAACTCCTTGCCAACCACGCCCCCTCCTTCGAGTCTGTGATGCACAAAGAAACCGAACTCAAGCTACGCGCCAGCCGCGAGACCCTTGCCGCCCTGCGCGAGCACCCTCTGCTGAAAAAGCGCAACAAGTCCGGCTGGCAGACCCGCGAACTGACCAACCAGTACTTCGACACTGCCGAGCGTGAGCTGTCTGCTGCCCGCGTGGCCCTGCGCCTGCGTCGCGATGGCGATGTGGTCATCCAGACCCTCAAGTGCCGCGGCCAAAGCGTAGCGGGCTTGTCGGAGCGCAATGAGTACGAGTGGAACCTGGACAAGCCCAAGCTGGACCTGAAAAAGCTCGATGCCACCTGCTGGCCCGAACAACTGGCCGGCCTGGACAAAAAGACCATCAAGCCACTGTTCACCACGGACTTCACCCGCGAGTTCGCCGAAATCGCCTGGGGCCGTGGCAAAAGCAAGGTGGTGATCGAGGCCGCGCTGGACCAAGGCTTCGTGGTCGCCGGCAAGCGCAAGGAAGCCATCTGCGAGCTGGAACTGGAGCTGCGCGAAGGTGAGCCGCAGGCACTGCTGGAACTGGCCGCCGAGCTGGCCGCCAGCCTGCCGTTGATGCCGTGCGACATCAGCAAGGCCGAGCGCGGCTATCGCCTGCTGGAGCCAGACAGCTATGAGCTGGGCCTGCCAGGTGCCGAGCTGGACGCGGAAATGGCCGTGGACGACGCCTACGCCGCCCTGGCCTGGCAACTGCTGGGCAGCAGCCAGCGCCTGGCCGAGCAGTACCGCCACAATGGCCACTGGCGCCTGTTGCAGGACTGGGTCGAGTGCCTGAGCGAACTGCGTGCGTTGACCGCCAGCCTGGGCCAGGCCGCACCGCGTGCCGCTACCCGTGAACTGCGCAGCAGCCTCGACGCCCTGCTGGAAGACTGGCGCCCGCTGGTGCAGGCCGGTAACGACGACGAAGACATCCGCCGCGCCGCGCCCGAGCAGTTTGCCGAAGAGCTGGAAGACGTGCGCTGGGGCCAGTTCTCCCTGGAAACCTCACGCTGGCTGCTGGCCCGCACCTGGACAGTGGAACGCAAGGGCCGTGGCGAACGCCAGGGCAAGGCGCAGCTGGCCAGCTGGATGGGCCATTTGCTGGGTGAAGAAGGCCGTGCACTGAACCTGCCGCTGTACACCCAGCGCCCCGAAGACCTGGCTGAGCAACTGCCGCGGATTGAACAACTGCTGGCCTGGCTGCACCACGCCCGCCAGGTGCTGGAAGCACCGCAGATGGACCGCCTGTATGGCGACCTGAAGAAGCTGCACGAGCTGGCCGAACTGCCGATCAGCGATGAAGTGCTGGAAGCACGCATCGACCAGGCTCGGGCAGTCGACCAGAGCCGTGGCTGGAAGCACCTGCTCAAGGCCTGATGCGGCCCTGTAGGAGCGGCCTTGCGTCGCGAAAGGGGTGCGAAGCGCCCCCGGGATCTGCGCTTCAAGCAGATACTGCCGGGGCCGCTTTGCGGCCCTTTCGCGACGCAAGGCCGCTCCTACAAGGGACCACGTCAGCGGGTCCGCAGCGGCAGGCTTGTAGTGGACTTGATCTCTGAAAGCGCCACAATCGAGTTCACTTCCTGAATCCCAGGCACGTTCGACAGCTTTTCGAAGAAGAACCGCTCATAGGCCTCGATATCCGAGGTAACGATGCGCAGCAAAAAATCCACCGCGCCCATCAGCACATAGCATTCCAGCACCTCCGGGAAGCCGCGAATGGCCTCGGTGAATTCGGTGAAGTTGGAGCGCCCGTGGGCATTGAGCTTCACCTCGGCGAATATCTGGGTGTTCAGGCCGATCTTCTTGCGGTCGAGCAAGGTCACCTGCCCACGAATCACCCCCTCGTCCTTCAAACGCTGGATACGCCGCCAGCACGGTGACTGTGACAGCCCCACACGCTCGGCAATCTGCGCGCTGGAAAGCGAAGCGTCCTCTTGCAGCAGTTCAAGAATGCGCCGATCGTAGGCGTCCAGCTCGCTATGCATTGCTGTTTCTCCATAGTGGGTGCTGACGAATTGCTCAATTCGGTAGCCAAGCAAAATGGTCAAATCATAGCGAATAAAGGCTGCCTTATGCCTGTCAGTTAAGCGTTACTGGGGCTGCTTTGCAGCCCTTCGCGGGCACGCC
>NZ_AEWE02000136.1:3749-5227 GCF_000190455.2 Pseudomonas sp. TJI-51 | reverse complement strand
TTACTTAACTGACTGGCATTGGCCTATAGCCTCGCGGAATGCCTCTACACCGTACGTGTAAAACCCCGAAACCCTTCCCCCGTGATGCCAGCGCCCCGCCCGGCTAGCCTGATCGGCACATTCCCGATCAGGCACGGACGCCCAGCATGCATAGCCCCCACACAATGACCCTCGACCTTGAACACGTGCTCGCCGCCCTGGTCGCCGACCAGCACCTGCACGCCAACGACGCCGAGCACGTGCTCGACAACGCCGCCGCCCACCCCGCTTGCCATCCGCTCGAACAGATCGCCGCCTGCAGCCTGGAACACCGCCAACAGCCTGGCCAGCAGCTGGACCTTGAGCACCTTTGCCAATGGCTGGCCCGCAAGGTCGGCCAGCCTTACCTGCGCATCGACCCCATGCAGCTCGACCTGCCCCAGGTCAGCGGCCTGATCGCACCGGCCTTCGCCCAGCGCCATGGCATCCTCATCGTCGCAGCCGACGCCCTCGGCGTTACCGTCGCCAGTGCCGAGCCCTACCAGAACGACTGGCAGGCCGACCTGGCCCGCAGCCTGGGCCGGCCGATTCGCCGGGTGCTGGCCAGCCCGTTGCAGATCCGCCAGGCAGGGCAGTCGTTCGAGCACCTCGCCCAGTCGGTAAAAGGCGCGCAATACCAGCAGGCCGCCGGCCTGGGCGAACTCGAGCAACTGCTGGAACTGGGCAAGCGCCAGGCCGAAGCCAGCGCCGACGACGCGCACATCGTGCACATCGTCGACTGGTTGCTGCAGTACGCTATCGAACAACGTGCCAGCGACATTCACCTGGAACCCCGCCGCGATCAGGGCCAGTTGCGCTACCGCATCGACGGCCTGCTGCATAACGTGTACGCCTTTCCTGCCGGCGTAACCTTGGCACTGGTCAGCCGCCTCAAGCACCTGGGGCGCATGGATGTGGCGCAAAAGCGCCGGCCGCAGGACGGCCGCCTGCACAGCCGCCTGCCCGGCGGCGGTGAGGTCGAGCTACGGCTGTCGACCCTGCCAACCGCCTACGGCGAAAAGCTGGTGCTGCGCCTGTTCGACCCGCAGCAACTGCACGAGGGCTTCGACCGCCTCGGCCTGCAAGGCCAGCAACTGGCCCAGTGGCAGCGCCTGCTGGGCAAGCGCCAGGGCATCATCCTGGTGACGGGCCCCACCGGCTCCGGCAAGACCAGCACGCTGTATACCAGCCTCAAGCTATTGGCCACGCCACAGGTCAACCTGTGCACCATCGAAGACCCCATCGAGCGCCTGGAGCCGGCGTTCAACCAGTTGCAGGTGCAGCCCGCCCTGGACCTTGGTTTTGCCGCCGGGGTACGCGCCCTGCTGCGTCAGGACCCGGACATCATCATGATCGGCGAAATTCGCGACCGCGAAACGGCCCTGGTGGCTGTACAGGCCGCACTGACCGGGCATTTGGTGCTGTCTACCCTGCACACCAACGATGCCTGCGCGGCCATC
>NZ_AEWE02000136.1:2456-3689 GCF_000190455.2 Pseudomonas sp. TJI-51 | reverse complement strand
TGGCCCAGCGCCTGGTACGCACCCTGTGCCCGGACTGCCAAGCGAATACCTGCGCCCACTGCCGTACCTGCCGAGGCACCGGCTTTCATGGCCGCACCGGTTTATTTGAACTGCTCGAGCCCAGCGACCAGCTGCGCGCGCTGATCGGCCGGGATGCCGACCTGACCATTCTGCGGCAACAGGCCCAGGCCGATGGCCTGGTGGACCTTCGCCGTTGTGGCGAGGCCAAGGTGACCACTGGGCAGACCTGCATGCATGAGGTATTGCGCGTGTGCGGCTGACGAAAAGCCCCGGCATTCAGGAACTTGCCCCATTGGAAAAGATCCAACGGCGCATCTTCAACCCCCACCCTTCGAGGTGTTTCAACATGCGTCTCAAAACTGCCGTTGCCGCCGCTGCCCTGCTCTCGCTGCCTATGGGCTCGGCCATGGCTGATACCTTTTGGCGTAACGTGATTTCTTCCGGGGCAACGACTGGTTCGACCTACCTGACGTCGCGGGACCACAAGCTTGTCCTCGCCGCGCAGGACGACGCCAGCAGCTTCGTTGCCAGCGAAGGTGCGATTCGTGGGCCGTTCCTGGAAGCCGCCATGCACCAGGCGCGGGCCGAGAACCCGGGGCTGCAGGCCTCGGACATGGAGCTGGCCAATGCCATCCTGGCCAAGAATGCGGTAGCCGAGTAAAACCCCGGGGCGCGCGCTGCGCGCCCAATCGGTCACCCCTGCGCTATCAGCGATAAGCCTCCACCGGCACACAGGCACAGAACAGGTTGCGGTCCCCATACACGTTGTCGACCCGGTTAACCGCCGGCCAGTACTTGTGTTGGCGCACATGCGCAGCCGGTGCCACCGCCTGCTCCAGGCTGTAGGGCCTGTCCCATATGCCCAAGACATCGGCCAAGGTATGCGGCGCGTGCCTGAGCGGGCTGTTCTCTGCCGGCCACTTGCCATCCTGAACGTCCGCGATCTCCGCGCGAATTGCCAGCATCGCTTCGATAAAGCGGTCCAGCTCGGCCTTGGACTCACTTTCGGTCGGTTCCACCATCAGCGTACCCGGCACCGGGAACGACATGGTCGGTGCATGGAAGCCATAGTCCATCAGGCGCTTCGCCACGTCCTCCTCGCTGATGCCCGTCAGCGCCTTCAACGGCCGCAGATCGAGTATGCACTCATGCGCCACGCGCTGGTTACGCCCGCGGTAGAGCACCGGGAAGGCCCCAGCCAGCTGGCTGGCC
>NZ_AEWE02000136.1:2201-2377 GCF_000190455.2 Pseudomonas sp. TJI-51 | reverse complement strand
GGCAGAATGCTGGCGCTGCCCCAGGGCGCAGCGCTGACCGCACTGTTGTTCGGATCCAGGCCGGGGACCGGTACCACCGGGTGGCTGGCGACGAAGGGTTGCAGATGAGCGCGAACACCGATCGGCCCCATGCCCGGACCACCACCGCCGTGGGGGATGCAGAAGGTCTTGTGCAG
>NZ_AEWE02000136.1:1685-2152 GCF_000190455.2 Pseudomonas sp. TJI-51 | reverse complement strand
CCTGGGCATTGAGGTTGGCGCCGTCCATGTACACCTGGCCGCCGTGCTGGTGCACCACGTCACAGATTTCGCGAATGCCCTCTTCGTACACGCCGTGGGTTGAGGGGTAGGTGATCATCAGGCACGACAGGCGCTCACCGGCTGCACCGGCCTTGGCCTTGAGGTCTGCCAGGTCGACGTTGCCGCCCTGATCGCAATCGACTATCACCACCTCCATGCCGGCCATCTGTGCCGACGCCGGGTTGGTGCCGTGGGCCGACGACGGGATCAGGCACAAGGTACGCTGCGGTTGCTGGCAGCTGCGGTGGTAGCGGGTAATCGCCATCAGGCCAGCGTACTCACCCTGGGCCCCGGAGTTGGGCTGCATGCAGATGGCATCGAAGCCGGTAATGGTGCACAGCCAGCTTTCCAGCTCGTCGATCATCGCCTTGTACCCGACGGCCTGCCCCGCCGGGGCGAACGGGTGC
>NZ_AEWE02000136.1:416-1627 GCF_000190455.2 Pseudomonas sp. TJI-51 | reverse complement strand
ATGGTGCAGGAGCCCAGCGGAATCATCGACTGGTTCAGCGCCAGGTCCTTGTTCTCCAGCTGCTTGAGGTAGCGCAGCATCTCGGTTTCGCTGTGATGCAGGTTGAACACCGGGTGGGCAAGGAACGGCGAATGCCGCACCAGGCTGGGCGGAATGCCTTCGGCCAGGGCCGACTGGTCAAGCGCGGCGATGTCCAGCCCGTGGTCAACCCCCACGAAAATGTCCAACAGGCGCAGCACTGTCTGCTCGTTGCAGGTTTCATCCAGGCTCACGCCCAGGTGGCCGCGGCCCAGTATGCGCAGGTTGACCTGTGCGGCTTCAGCGCTCTCGATGATGGCTGCCTGTGCGCCACCCACGTCGAGGGTAAGGGTGTCGAAGAAGTGCTGGTTGAGGCGCTTGATGCCTTTAGCCGCAAGGCCGGCCGCCAGAATGACCGTCAGCCGGTGCACGCGCTGGGCAATGCGCTGAAGGCCTTGCGGGCCGTGGTAGACCGCGTAGAAGCCGGCGATGTTGGCCAGCAGCACCTGCGCCGTGCAGATGTTGGAGTTGGCTTTTTCACGGCGGATATGCTGCTCGCGGGTTTGCAGGGCCATGCGCAGCGCGGTGTTGCCACGGGCATCACGCGACACGCCGATGATGCGCCCGGGCATGGCCCGCTTGTAATCGTCGCGGCAGGCGAAATACGCCGCATGTGGCCCGCCGTAACCCATCGGTACACCAAAGCGCTGGCTGGAACCCAACACCACATCGGCGCCCAGCTCGCCGGGCGGCGTGAGCAGTACCAGGCTGAGCAGGTCGGCAGCCACGCAGGCCAGGGCGTGCTGGCCATGCAAGTGCTCGATCAGCGGGCGCAGGTCGCGCACCTCGCCGTGGGTATCGGGGTACTGCAGCAAGGCGCCGAATACCGCATGCGTGTTCAGCTTATCCACAGAGTCGATGATCAGTTCGAAGCCGAAGCCTTCGGCGCGGGTCTTGAGCACTGACAGGGTTTGCGGGTGGCAGTGCTCATCGGCGAAGAATGCATTGCTCTTGCTGCGCGCCACGCGCTTGGCCAGGGCCATGGCCTCGGCGGCGGCAGTCGCCTCGTCCAGCAGCGAGGCGTTGGCCAGGGCCAGCCCGGTCAGGTCGATGACCATCTGCTGGTAGTTCAGCAGCGCCTCCAGCCGGCCCTGGGCTATTTCGGGCTGGTAAGGCGTGTAGGCGGTGTACCA
>NZ_AEWE02000136.1:0-225 GCF_000190455.2 Pseudomonas sp. TJI-51 | reverse complement strand
GCTCGATCAGCTCGGCGCGGCTCGCCACGCCCAGTGCATTGAGCATGGCCTGCTGCTCGGCGGCATCCGGGCCCAGGTGGCGACGCAGGAACGGGTTGAGCTCTTGCAGTTGATGCAGGGACGGCGACTGGGACATGACCACGCTCTCTTCCTGGAACAGCTCTCATGGAGACTACAAGTCTAGGAAGGGATTGCCGGTTGTGCGGGGAAACTTGTTTGGTCAGT
>NZ_AEWE02000135.1:4392-4617 GCF_000190455.2 Pseudomonas sp. TJI-51 | reverse complement strand
TTTTGTCTACACCCTCTTAGAGCAATGTTGAACGTACATGTTGAGGAGTTTATTAATAGTGACTATCAGCGTGTTTGATTTTGCCAGTGCTAGTTTTTCCATTACTTTGTTTTTCAATGAAGCGAGGCGCGGTACCCCTCCTTGTACCAACCGAGTGTCCTTCATTGCCCTTTGGTGTTGCCGCTTGCCTGCAGGCGGCTTTTTTGTAAGCGTCCGCCCAACTCA
>NZ_AEWE02000135.1:4106-4252 GCF_000190455.2 Pseudomonas sp. TJI-51 | reverse complement strand
CTCATGATCGCCGCCGCCCGCTTGCCACTGCGCAGTGATCCTGCGAACAACCAATTGGCACGCCCAAGTGCCCACGGTCGTATTTGGTTCTCGACGTGGTTGTTATCGATGGGCAAGGCGCCGTCGTCCAGGTAGCGCGTCAGCGC
>NZ_AEWE02000135.1:3739-3909 GCF_000190455.2 Pseudomonas sp. TJI-51 | reverse complement strand
GGCCTGCTCGGCCAACTGGCTCTTGTTCGCCGCATGCAAGTCAAAGAACTTACGGCGCGCATGGGCCATGCAGCCAATCTCGACGATGCCCTGTTCGAAACTGGCCTTGTAGCCGGCAAAGTCATCGCACACCAACTTGCCGCGCCAGTCGCCCAGGAAGTTACGCGCAT
>NZ_AEWE02000135.1:2555-3445 GCF_000190455.2 Pseudomonas sp. TJI-51 | reverse complement strand
CAGCGAACTTGGCCACCATGACATGGGCCAGCAGACCTGCGGTGGGGATGCCTTTGTCGATGACTTGCGCCGGAACCGGTGCCTGTATCAGGGTTTCGCAACTTCGGCAGGCCCACTTTCCACGTACATGCTGCTCAACCGTGAACACGCCCGGCGTGTAATCGAGCTTTTCGCTGACATCTTCACCGATGCGCTGAAGCTCGCAGCCACACGCACATTGGGTGTTGTCGGGTTCATGATGAATCACGGTGCGCGGAAGCTGTGCAGGCAGTGGTGCGCGCTTGGGCTTCTGGCCTGGCTCTTTTGGGGCTGGGTCGGGATGAAGTGCGTTCAGCTCGGCTTCGATGGCCTCAAGGTCAGTGCTGAGCAAATCATCGAGCAAGCGGCCTTGCTCTGGACTGATCTGTTCGCTGCGTTTGGCGTACTTATGACGTTTGAGGACAGCGATCTCATGAGTGAGCTGCTCGATGACGATCTTGTCGTTCTGGATCTTGCGACTCATCGTCTCGACTTGAGACTGCAATGTCAGCGTCTGCTCGAGCAACGCGCGCAGCTCTGCAGGGGTCAGTTGGTCGAGGTCGGGTAAAGAAGTCATGCCGCCAATCATGCCAGAGCAACACACTGGCGGCGATTGGCGGTTATGCCAATAGTCAGTACTAAAGCCGTGTGATGGTGCTGTTGGCACCCATGCGTTGCCAAGGTAATCCGACGATGAGTGCCTGAACTTGCTCGCTGTCCAGTTCCATTTGAGCGCCGTGACGAGCGCCCGGCCAGTGGAATTTACCTTGGTTCAGTCGGCGTGCTGCCAACCACACGCCAATGCCGTCATGCACTAGCACCTTCATCCGGTTGGCGCGGCGGTTGGCAAAGAGATAAGCGCAGTGCGGCTT
>NZ_AEWE02000135.1:496-2492 GCF_000190455.2 Pseudomonas sp. TJI-51 | reverse complement strand
GGCTCGGTGGCGAGCCAGATTGTATCGATGCGAATCATTTGACGAGACCGCGAATGAAGCGCGCACAGCCATCGGGATCGACAGCGGGCCAGATCACTGTGACTGTTTGTAGTTTGAACGGAATTTCGATGCGCGCCAGTGTGGGTTGTGCAGGCTCAGATTCGGGCTTCATCGTCAGCGGCACGAATGCCGGTAGCGCGTCAGGTTGACGGTCACGATAGAGCGGAATCCATTTGCGCACCAGGTTGGCGTTGATGCCATGGCGCAGCGCGATGCTGGCTATCGATACGTCAGGTTGAAGACATTCCTGGACGACTTGGGCTTTGAACGGTTTTGGATAAGAGGTGCGCTGGCGCATGGTGATCCTTGCGATAAGGGCGATGGTGTCCACGTATTTTTAGGTGGACACCATCGCCCTTAATGCTGAGATTCTGAAGGTGTGTTTGCTGGCCGCTTACACTTGGGCAGCTCTCCAGCATAGTTCAGCCGCCGAGAATGTCCTGTTCCTGGACCTTTAGGAGAAGGTTTTGTCGAGGATCAAGGCGTCCGCTTTCGCCGGGCCTGATAGCGTGCCAGGAGAGATTGAACAGAGAGACCATGAACCAAGATGCTCAGCGCAACGACTGACAGAACCAGGTTGCTACTCTGCGCTGCAGCATTTGGGGGAAGCCCGTGATTTATCGCGTAGAAGAGATAGTACAGGCTGCCGATTCCCTTGATACCGAACCAGCCCAGAAGTCCTCGCTGCGGAGCATCCAAACCTTGGCGCAAAGGGGTGAGAAAAACACTGAGTGGTCGGATGATACAGAACAGTGCGCCCGCTACGATGAGCCCCTGCCAATCCCAGTGCTCCAGCAGCACCACACCCAAGAGTGTGACCAGAAAGACTTCCATTGCTCGCTCAACCAGGCTGCCAAACGCCAACATATCACCCAGCATGATCCCTGCCGCGACGCGGGAGTCGTCGAGCTCTGCGACATCCCCCTTAACGGCCAGCTCTGGCGCCACATGCTGGTGACCCACCACCGGCTGCACCAGATGTTCTGCCGCAGGATCTGAAGGACTCGCAGCAGTAAGCACTTCGGCCTGCCGCAGCCCGAGTCCCGCGGCGAACACGGCCAGGAAGCCATAACCCTGTATCGCCTCGGTGATGACATAAGCAAGCGCCACGAGAGCGAGGGCAAGATAATCATTAGGCGAGACAGTGCTGTCGTCGTTGCGCAAGCGCAAGTAGAGGGTCAGCTTGCCTAGGCCTCTTCCCATCCAATACCCGCACAATGCGCCGGCGGAGGCTGCCCATAGCACATCCCCGAAGACCCAATGGATGAACCACGGCTCCCCGGGATCTCGCTGTAACAGCAGCCCCAGCGTTACGAAGGGAAAGGCCACACCGTCGTTCAACCCGGCCTCTCCCGACAAACCGAAGCGCACAGGGTCATCATCCTGGGCATCTACCACCTGCACGAGGGTTGCAAGCACCGGATCTGTGGGGGCGAGAATGGCGCCAATTAGCACCGAAACGCCCCAACTCATGTTGAGTGCATAATGAAGCAGGAGGCTTACACCTCCTATGCACAGCACGAGCACTGGGCCCGCAAGGTAGAACGCTGTCCGCCACCTGGGATTTCGAAGTGGCAAACGCAATTTGAGGCCGCTGAAGAAAAGAGAGAACAGCACGGCCACTTCGGTGAGGTGTTCCAGCCAACCACTCGATTTAGAGAGGTCCAACTGTAGCAACCCTAGAGCAGGTGAACCGAGCGTGGTGCCAAGGCCAAGACAAACCACCGAGGTGGTAACCGGTGCCCAGCGAAGATAGGACGATGACAGGGCTAGGACCAAGAGCACTGCGCCCAGCATGGCGAACCAAACGATGAAGGTCATTACCCAAACGCCTTGAAACTCAGATGGTGAGCGTTCGAGTGGGTACCGAAGCGGCTCGTTCAGCCTGTCTCCAGATGTCACTTGTCTAGCCGACCAAATGTAAAAAAAGATTTCA
>NZ_AEWE02000135.1:0-442 GCF_000190455.2 Pseudomonas sp. TJI-51 | reverse complement strand
GCCAATGGCTCGCCAACCGGTCGGGGAAGCCAAGTACATTTTTGATCGCCGTGGTGCTCATTGGGTTATGGGCTATCTCAGGGCCCTGGTTCCACTACAACGACACCTGGCAGCTCATCATCAACACCTCTACGACGATCGTCACTTTCCTGATGGTGTTTCTGATCCAGAACACGCAGAACAGGGATAACGACATCATCCACGTGAAGCTGGACGAGCTGATTCGAGCCACCAAGTCGGCTCAACGTTCTGTCTTGGATTTGGAAGATATGGACAGCAAAGAGCTTCGAGCGCTGCGCAGGGAATACCGCGCGATGGCTGAAAATTGCGGTCAAGCGGATTTGCAGGAGCCAAGCGCTCCTGAGGATGGAGAGCAGCGCGTAAATATCGATCAGCAACGCTAGCCTGGGGGGTTTGATTGATTAAGGAAACTCCGAACAAG
>NZ_AEWE02000134.1:45340-45755 GCF_000190455.2 Pseudomonas sp. TJI-51 | reverse complement strand
GGTGCAGGGGCTGGCGCCTCAGGGGCCGCAGCAGCGGCGCCTTCGGCTTCCAGCACCAGCAGTTCGTCGCCTTCTTTCAGGCGGTCGCCCAGCTTGACCTTCAGCTCCTTGATGACACCGGCCTTGGGCGCCGGGATCTCCATGGAGGCCTTGTCGGACTCCAGGGTCAGCAGGCTCTGGTCAGCCTCGATACGGTCACCGACCTTGACGAACAGCTCGATGATTTCACCTTCACCGCTGCCGATGTCAGGTACGCGAATGAGTTCGCTCACTTAAAAATACTCCTCAGCAGTCCAGTGGGTTGCGCTTGTCCGGGTCGATGCCGAACTTGACGATAGCGTCTGCAACAACCTTGGGTTCGATCTCGCCACGGTCAGCCAGGGCTTCCAGGGCAGCCAGCACCACGAAGTGGCGG
>NZ_AEWE02000134.1:30883-45304 GCF_000190455.2 Pseudomonas sp. TJI-51 | reverse complement strand
CGCTGCGACCGTAACCGTCGGTACCCAGGACCTTGAACTCTTTGCTCGGTACCCACTGGCGAATCTGCTCGGCGAACAGCTTCATGTAGTCGGTAGAGGCAATGACCGGGCCTTTGCGACCGGCCAGGCACTGCTCGACGTAGGTCGCTTGTGGCTTCTGGCCAGGCTTCAGGCGGTTGGCGCGCTCTACGGCCAGGCCGTCGCGACGCAGTTCGTTGAAGCTGGTGACGCTCCACACGTCGGCACCGACGTTGAACTCTTCACGCAGGATCTTCGCCGCCTCGCGCACTTCGCGCAGGATGGTACCGGAGCCCATCAGCTGTACGTGGTGTGCCGCTTCGCGGGTGTCTTCTTCGAGCAGGTACATGCCCTTGATGATGCCTTCCTCGACACCGGCCGGCATGGCTGGCTGCTGGTAGGATTCGTTCATCACGGTGATGTAGTAGAAGATGTCCTGTTGCTCTTCGGTCATCTTCTTCATGCCGTCCTGGATGATCACCGCCAGCTCGTAGCCGTAGGTTGGATCGTAGGTGCGGCAGTTCGGGATGGTGCCCGCCATCATGTGGCTGTGACCGTCTTCGTGCTGCAGGCCTTCACCGTTGAGGGTGGTACGGCCGGCAGTACCGCCGATCAGGAAGCCACGGGTGCGGCTGTCGCCAGCGGCCCAGGCCAGGTCGCCGATACGCTGGAAGCCGAACATCGAGTAGAAGATGTAGAACGGCAGCATCGGCTGGTTGTGGCAGCTGTACGAGGTACCGGCAGCGATGAACGACGACATGGCGCCGGCTTCGTTGATGCCTTCTTCCAGGATCTGGCCCTTCTTGTCCTCGCGGTAGAACATCACCTGGTCTTTGTCGACTGGCTCGTAGAGCTGGCCGACCGACGAGTAGATACCCAGCTGGCGGAACATGCCTTCCATACCGAAGGTACGGGCTTCGTCCGGGATGATCGGCACGATGCGCTGGCCGATGTCCTTGTCCTTGACCAGCTGCGCCAGAATACGCACGAAGGCCATGGTGGTGGAGATTTCGCGGTCGCCCGAGCCGTCCAGGATCGCTTTCAGCGTTTCCAGTGGCGGGGTTGGCACGCTGAAGCTCTTGGCCCGGCGCTGAGGCACGAAGCCGCCCAGGGCAGCACGGCGCTCGGCCAGGTACTTGGCTTCGGCAGAACCTTCTTCGGGCTTGTAGAACGGCAGGTTCTCGAGGTCGGCATCCTTGACCGGGATGTCGAAGCGGTCACGGAAGTGACGCAGGCTGTCGACGTCGACCTTCTTGGTGTTGTGCGCGGTGTTCTTGGCTTCGCCGGCACCGGTACCGTAACCCTTGATGGTCTTGGCCAGGATGACGGTCGGCTGCTCTTTGTGGTTCACCGCCTGGTGGTAAGCCGCGTAGACCTTGTACGGGTCGTGGCCGCCACGGTTGAGCTTCCAGATCTCGTCATCGGACAGGTCTTCGACCATGGCCTTGAGTTCCGGGGTGTTGAAGAAGTTCTCACGAACGTACGCGCCGTCTTTGGCTTTGTAGTTCTGGTACTCGCCGTCGATGACTTCGTCCATGCGGCGCTGCAGAGCACCGTTGGTGTCCTTGGCCAGCAGTGGGTCCCAGAAGCGGCCCCAGACGACCTTGTTGACGTTCCAGCCACCGCCACGGAACACGCCTTCGAGTTCCTGGATGATCTTGCCGTTGCCGCGAACCGGGCCGTCGAGGCGCTGCAGGTTGCAGTTGATGACGAAGATCAGGTTGTCCAGCTTCTCGCGGCCAGCCAGGGCGATTGCACCCAGCGATTCCGGCTCGTCGCACTCGCCGTCGCCCATGAAGCACCAGACTTTCTGCTTGCCGGCAGGGATGAAGCCGCGCGCTTCCAGGTACTTCATGAAGCGGGCCTGGTAGATGGCCTGGATCGGGCCCAGACCCATCGAAACGGTCGGGAACTGCCAGAAGTCAGGCATCAGCCATGGGTGCGGGTACGAAGACAGGCCGTTGCCGTCCACTTCCTGGCGGAAGTTGTTCATCTGTTCTTCGCTGATGCGGCCTTCCATGAAGGCGCGGGCATAGATGCCTGGGGAGGCGTGGCCCTGGAAGAAGATCAGGTCGCCGCCATGTTCTTCGGTCGGGGCCTGGAAGAAGTAGTTGAAGCCGATGTCGTACAGGGTGGCGCTGGAGGCGAAGCTAGAGATGTGTCCGCCCAGGTCCGAGTCTTTCAGGTTGGTACGCATGACCATGGCCAGGGCGTTCCAACGCACCATCGAGCGAATGCGGCGTTCCATGAACAGGTCGCCAGGCATGCGTGCTTCGTGGGTGACAGGGATGGTGTTGCGGTATGGCGTGGTGATCGCATACGGCAGCTGGGAACCACTGCGGGTGGCCAGCTCGCCCATACGGGTCATCAGGTAATGAGCGCGGTCTTCGCCTTCTTTGTCGAGGACCGACTCCAGGGCATCCAGCCATTCCTGGGTTTCGATTGGATCGAGGTCTTGCATGGCTTGCTCCAGGGCGGAAAGGCAACCAGAATCGATTGCCTGAGATTGCGACTGGCCTTATGGGCAGACGTCGTGAATTCTTGGATTACCGGGGTGTCGTCCGGCGCGTTGTAGTTTTACTACATTTGCTTGCGCATTTCATGCTTTTACACGACACGAGTAGTAGTAAAACTACAATTGTGCGACGTTTGGTCGCACGTTGGCTTGTGAGGAAAAACGTTCATGTTGGTTGGCATTGTGTCGCGAACGGGTGTTTCTTGATGTTTGTTGCCAATTTTGCATTTTTTTCAGCTATTTCCAACTTTTGTACGACAGTCCAACCGTGGTCCGGCTTCCCCTTGGCCGCTTTTTTCCCTCTATTTCACGCCGATCAAGGATAGACCATGCGCCTACCTTTGCCCTCCGATCTGCCTGCCAGCTTGCAGCCGCTGGTTTCTCGCAACCAGCAGTTCCTGCGCGATGCCGTGGCGGCTCACCCCGAACTGGACCTGAACGATTGCAGTGCGGCCCAGCGGCACCAGTTCGACCAGGTGGCCGCGGCCAGCGACTTCGTGCTGGGCGTGGCCCAGCGCGACCCGGCCATGCTGTTTGCCCTGCTGGCCAGCGGTGAGCTGGAACGGCGCTATGCCCCGGGGGAGCTGCGCGGGCAAATTGCCGCGGCGGCGCAGGCGGCGCAAAGCGAAGAGGAACTGGCGCGCAACCTGCGCCGCGCGCGCAACCGGCAGCAAGTGCGCATCATCTGGCGTGACATTACCCGCCAGGCGGAACTTGGCGAAACCTGCCGCGACCTGTCGGACCTGGCCGATGCCTGCATCGACGAAGCCTACCAATGGCTTTACCCGCGCCACTGCCAGCAATTCGGGACGCCCATCGGCAACCGCAGTGGCCAGCCGCAGCACATGGTTGTGCTGGGCATGGGCAAGCTGGGCGCGGTCGAACTCAACCTGTCCTCGGACATCGACCTGATCTTCGGTTTCCCCGAGGGCGGTGAAACCGAAGGGGTCAAGCGCTCGCTGGACAACCAGGAGTTCTTTACCCGCCTGGGCCAGCGCCTGATCAAGGCATTGGACCCGGTGACCGTCGACGGCTTCGTGTTCCGCGTCGACATGCGGTTGCGCCCTTACGGCTCTGCCGGGGCCCTGGTACTCAGCTTCAATGCCCTGGAGCAGTATTACCAGGACCAGGGGCGCGACTGGGAACGCTACGCCATGATCAAGGCTCGGGTGGTGGCCGGCGATCAGGCTGCTGGCGCGCAGTTGCAGGAAATGCTGCGCCCGTTCGTGTACCGCCGCTACCTGGACTTTTCCGCCATCGAAGCGCTGCGCACCATGAAGCAGTTGATCCAGCAGGAAGTCCGGCGCAAGGGCATGGCCGACAACATCAAGCTCGGTGCTGGCGGCATTCGTGAGGTCGAGTTCATCGCCCAGGCGTTCCAGCTGATCCACGGTGGGCGTGACCTCAGCCTGCAGCAGCGGCCGTTGCTCAAGGTGCTGGCCACCCTCGAAGGCCAGGGCTACCTGCCGCCGGCTGTGGTGGCTGAGCTGCGCGAAGGCTATGAGTTCCTGCGTTATACCGAGCACGCCATCCAGGCCATCGCCGACCGCCAGACACAGATGCTGCCCGAGGGCGAGACCGATCAGGCGCGGGTCGCCTTCATGCTTGGCTTTGCCGACTGGCAGAGCTTCCATGAACAGCTGACGTACTGGCGTGGCCGCATCGACTGGCATTTCCGCCAGGTCATTGCCGACCCGGACGATGAAGACGGTGAAGGCGAGTTGGTGGTGGGCGGTGAGTGGTCGCCGCTGTGGGAGCAGGCCCAGGACGAGGAAGCAGCTGGTCGCCAACTGGAGGAGGCCGGTTTCAAGGCGCCTGTGGACGCTTTGCGGCGCCTGGCCGCGTTGCGCTCAAGCCCGCAGCTGCGCTCCATGCAACGCATCGGGCGTGAGCGCCTGGATGCCTTTATTCCACGCTTGCTGGCGCAAGCGGTGGAGCACGACAACCCCGACCTGGTACTCGAGCGGGTATTGCCGCTGGTAGAGGCGGTGGCGCGGCGTTCGGCCTACCTGGTGCTGCTGACGGAAAACCCGGGTGCACTGCGCCAACTGTTGACCCTGTGCGCCGCCAGTCCCTGGATCGCCGAGCAGATGGCCCGCTACCCGCTGCTGCTCGATGAGTTGCTCAATGAGGGCCGCCTGTTCAGCCCCCCACTGGCGCCAGAGCTGGCCAGCGAACTGCGCGAGCGCCTGACGCGTATCCCCGAAGACGACCTTGAGCAGCAGATGGAGGCGCTGCGCCATTTCAAGCTGGCCCACAGCCTGCGCGTGGCGGCCTCGGAAATCAGCGGCAACCTGCCTTTGATGAAGGTCAGCGACTACCTGACCTGGCTGGCCGAGGCCATCCTCGACCAGGTGCTGGCGCTGGCCTGGCGCCAGACCGTGGCCCGCCACGGTCAGCCCAAGCGCAGTGACGGCAGCCTGTGCGACCCGGGGTTCATCATCATCGGCTACGGCAAGATGGGTGGGCTGGAACTGGGCCACGGCTCGGACCTGGACCTGGTGTTCATCCACGATGGCGACCCGCAGGCGGAAACCGACGGGGCCAAGCCGATCGACAGTGCGCAGTTCTTTACCCGCCTTGGCCAACGCATCATTCACCTGCTGACCACCCAGACCAACTCGGGCCAGCTGTATGACGTGGACATGCGCCTGCGCCCGTCAGGGGCTTCGGGCCTGCTGGTCAGTTCGCTGGGGGCCTTCGAGCGCTACCAGCAGAACGAAGCCTGGACCTGGGAGCACCAGGCCCTGGTGCGGGCCCGTGTGCTGGTCGGTTGCAAGCAGGTGGGGGCTGCGTTCGAGGGCGTTCGCGCCAAGGTGCTGGGCCAGGCCCGTGACCTTGGGAAGCTGCGCAGCGAAGTGAGCGAAATGCGCGCCAAGATGCGTGACAACCTGGGCACCAAGGCCACCGCCGCCGGGACTGCAGCCAATGCCTTCGAGGCTGGCATGCCGTTCGATATCAAGCAGGATGCCGGCGGTATCGTCGATATTGAATTTATGGTGCAATACGCCGCTTTGGCCTGGGGCCACGAGCACCCGGCCATACTCCGATGGACCGATAACATCCGCATTCTGGAAGAGCTGGAGCAAGCAGGTTTGCTGCCGGCCAGTGACGCGGTGCTGTTGCGTGAAGTGTACAAGGCGTTCCGCTCGGCTTCGCACCGCCAGGCCCTGCAGAAACAGGCCGGGGTGATCGATGCGGCGCAGTTTGCCGATGAACGCCGTGAGGTGCGGCGGATCTGGGGTGAGCTGGGTTTGACTTGAGAATGTTGGGGCCGCGTTGCGGCCCATCGCGACACAAGGCCGCTCCTACAGGAGAACGCATTCCCTTGTAGGAGCGGCCTTGTGTCGCGATGGGCTGCAAAGCAGCCCCAAAGGCTCATGCTTCACCACCGGTGGTACACTGTCCGCCACATAGCCTGAATATAAAGAGGGGAGGCCAGGCTGAACCGCAGCCTGTAGCCTCCCCGAGCGTTTCTGGACTAAGCATGAGAATACTGATCATTGGCCCCAGCTGGGTCGGCGACATGGTGATGGCGCAGACCCTGTTCCAGTGCCTGAAACAGCAGCACCCCGACTGCGTGATCGACGTTCTGGCCCCCGAGTGGAGCCGGCCGATCCTCGAACGCATGCCCGAAGTGCGCCAGGCCTTGAGCTTTCCGCTCGGCCACGGCGCACTGGAGCTGGCCACGCGGCGGCGTATCGGCAAGTCCCTGGCCGGCCAGTACGACCAGGCCATCCTGCTGCCCAACTCGTTGAAGTCGGCGCTGGTCCCCTTCTTCGCCGGCATTCCCAAACGCACCGGCTGGCGCGGCGAAATGCGTTTCGGCCTGCTCAATGACGTGCGCAAGCTGGACAAGGCCCGCTACCCGCTGATGATCGAGCGTTTCATGGCCCTGGCCTACGCCCCTGGCGCCGAATTGCCGCAACCGTACCCGCGCCCGCACCTGCAAATCGAAGCCCAGAGCCGCGAGGCCGCCTTGGCCAAGTTCGGCCTGGAACTCGACCGCCCGGTACTGGCGCTGTGCCCCGGTGCCGAGTTTGGCGAGGCCAAGCGCTGGCCGGCCGAACACTATGCCGCCGTGGCGGATGCGATGATCCGCCAGGGCTGGCAGGTATGGCTGTTCGGCTCGAAAAACGACCACCCGGTGGGCGAGCAGATCCGCGACCGGCTGATTCCGGGGTTGCGCGAAGAGTCCGCCAACCTGGCTGGCGAAACCTCGCTGGCCGAGGCTATCGACCTGATGTCGTGCGCGCAGGCCGTGGTGTCCAACGACTCGGGGCTGATGCACGTGGCGGCTGCGCTCAACCGCCCGCTGGTGGCCGTGTATGGCTCCACCTCGCCCGGCTTCACCCCACCGCTGGCCGAACAGGTGGAGGTGGTGCGCACCGGTATCGAGTGCAGCCCGTGCTTTGACCGCACTTGCCGCTTCGGCCACTACAACTGCCTGCGCCTGCTGGAGCCCGGTAAAGTCATCGCCGCCCTGCACAGCCTGAGCGGGCCGGACCTGATCGATGCCGTGGCCGAGGTCGACTAAGTGCGGGTACTGATCATCAAGACCTCATCCCTGGGTGACGTGATCCATACCCTGCCGGCACTGACCGATGCCGCCCATGCGCTCCCGGGCATCCGGTTCGACTGGGTGGTGGAAGAAGGCTTCGCCGAAATCCCCAGCTGGCACCCGGCGGTTGACCAGGTCATCCCGGTGGCTATCCGCCGCTGGCGCAAGAACCTTTGGCAAACCCTCAAGAGCGGCGAGTGGAAGGCCTTCAAGCAGCGCTTACGCGCGCGCAAGTACGACCTGGTGATCGACGCCCAGGGCCTGGTCAAGTCGGCCTGGCTCACCCGCTACGTGAAGGCCCCGGTGGCTGGCCTGGACCGCTATTCGGCCCGTGAGGGGTGGGCCAGCCGCTTTTATGACCGGCGCCTGTCGGTTGCTACCGGCCAGCATGCGGTCGAGCGGGTGCGCCAGCTGTTCGCCATGGCCCTGGCCTACGACCTGCCCGAAGGCATCGGCAACTACGGCCTGGACCTCGAGCGCCTGCAACTGCCGCCAGCGGCGCCCTATGTCGTGTTCCTGCATGGCACCACCTGGGCGACCAAGCACTGGCCGGAAGCCTACTGGCGCGAACTGGCCGAGCGCATGGGCCGGCGCACGCTGGAGGTGCGCCTGCCGTGGGGCAACCCGGCGGAGAAGGCGCGGGCCGAGCGCATTGCCCAGGGCTTGAACAATTGCCAGGTGCTCCCCAAATTGAACCTTGCTGGTGTGGCCCGCGTGCTGGCAGCGGCAAAGGCCTGCGTGGCGGTCGATACCGGCCTGGGCCACCTGGCCGCGGCACTCGATGTGCCGACCATTTCGTTATTCGGCCCGACCAACCCGGGCCTGACCGGCGCCTACGGACGGACCCAGATTCACCAGGCCAGTGACTGGCCCTGTGCGCCCTGCCTGCAGAAGAAGTGCACCTACAAACCGAGCGCCGATGACCTGGCCCGGTTCGATCTCAAACGCGAGTGGCCACTGTGCTTCACTCGCCTGAATCCCGAGCATGTGGCGAGCCGCTTGAGCGCGTTGCTGCTGGCTGAGGATGTCCGTTGATGCAACTGGCTTTCGTACTTTACAAATATTTCCCCTTTGGCGGGCTGCAACGCGACTTCATGCGCATTGCCCTGGAGTGCCAGAAGCGCGGCCACCAGATCCGTGTGTACACGTTGATCTGGGAGGGCGACATTCCCCCCGGCTTCGAGGTGCTGGTGGCGCCGGTCAAGGCGGTCTTCAACCACCGGCGCAACGAGAAGCTCAGTGCCTGGATGGCCGCCGACCTGGCCAAGCGCCCGGTCGACCGCCTGATCGGCTTCAACAAGATGCCGGGGCTGGACGTGTACTACGCCGCCGACGGCTGCTTCGAGGACAAGGCGCAAACCCTGCGTGGTGGCCTGTACCGCCGTTGGGGCCGCTACCGGCACTTTGCCGAGTACGAGCATGCGGTGTTCGCCAAGGACGCGCATACCGAAGTGCTGATGATTTCCGAAGTGCAGCAGCCGCTGTTCATCAAGCATTACGGCACCCCGCTGGAGCGCTTCCACCTGTTGCCGCCGGGCATTTCCCAGGACCGCCGCGCGCCGGCCAATGCCGCCGAGATTCGCGCCGAGTTCCGCAAGGAGTTCAACCTGGGCGAGGGTGACCTGCTGCTGGTGCAGATCGGCTCGGGCTTCAAGACCAAGGGCGTGGACCGCAGCCTCAAGGCGCTGGCGGCACTGCCGTCGGCGCTGCGCAGGCGCACCCGGTTGATGGTCATCGGCCAGGACGACCCCAAGGTATTCCAGCTGCAAAGCGCTACCCTGGGCCTGGGCGACCAGGTGCAGTTCCTCAAGGGCCGTAGCGACATCCCGCGTTTTCTGCTGGGTGCCGACGTGCTGATTCACCCGGCGTACAACGAAAACACCGGTACAGTGCTGCTCGAAGCGCTGGTGGCCGGTTTGCCGGTGCTGGTGTCCAGGGTGTGCGGCTATGCCCATTACATTGCCGAGGCCGACAGTGGCCTGGTGCTGGACGAGCCATTCGAGCAGGACCAGCTCAACAGCTACCTGCAGCGCATGCTGGAAGACCCGCAGGCCCGCGCCAGCTGGTCGCGCAACGGCCTGGCATTCGCCGAAACCGCCGATCTGTACAGCATGCCGCAGCATGCTGCCGACGTGATCCTGGGGCAGAAAACCGCATGAAGCTGATACTGGCCGAACCCTTCAAACACCTGTGGGCCGGGCGCGATGCCTTCGACGCCGTGGAGGCGCTGCAAGGTGAGGTCTACCGCGAACTCGAAGGCCGCCGCACGCTGCGTACCGAGGTGGCTGGCGAGGGCTTTTTCGTCAAGATCCACCGCGGTATCGGCTGGGGCGAGATCTTTAAGAACCTGCTGACCGCCAAGCTGCCGGTGCTCGGTGCCGGCCAGGAGTGGCAGGCGATCCAGCGTTTGCATGAAGTGGGTGTGCCGACCATGACCGCGGTCGCCTACGGTGAGCGCGGCAGCAACCCAGCCGCGCAGCATTCGTTCATCATCACCGAAGAGCTGGCGCCGACCATCAGCCTGGAAGACTTCAGCATCGACTGGGCCAGGCAGCCGCCCGAGCCGCGCCTGAAGCATGCGCTGATCGCCGAGGTGGCGAAAATGACCGGCGGCATGCACCGCGCCGGGGTCAACCACCGCGATTGCTACATCTGCCACTTCCTGCTGCACACCGACCGCCCGGTGACGGCGGATGATTTCAATCTGTCGGTGATCGACCTGCACCGCGCGCAAACCCGGGCGACAATCAGCCGGCGTTGGCGTGACAAGGACCTGGCGGCGCTGTACTTCTCGGCGCTGGACATCGGCCTTACCCAACGCGACAAATTGCGCTTCCTGCGCGCGTACTTCCAGCGCCCGCTGCGGCAAGTCCTCAAGGACGAAGCCGCGCTGCTGGCCTGGCTGGAGCGCAAGGCGCAGAAACTCTACGATCGCAAGCAACGCTATGGGGATGCACTCTAATGGCGAGTTGGACACTGGCGCCGGGTTACCAACACCTGGCGGCGGACTTCGGCAGCCTCGATGCGGTATTTGCCATTCAGGGCGAACGCCTGACCCGCGACCCGCTCAGCGAGGTGGTGCGCATCGAGCGTGATGGGGTCAACTATTACGTCAAGCGGTACACCGGTGCCGGCAAGCACATGCGCCGCTACCTGGGCCGGCCGCGCATCAAGGCCGAATGGCAGAACCTCAAGCAGTTCGCCAAGTGGGGCATTCCCACCGCCGAAGTGGTGGCCTGGGGCCTTGAGCGCAATGGCCTGGCCTTTGGCCGCGGGGCGATGATCACCCGCGAGCTGCCCAACACCGAAGACCTCTCGGCCCTGGCCGAGCGCAACGATACGCGGCTGGCCGATCGCGCCTGGGTCGACCATATCAGCCGCCAGTTGGCCCGCCATACCCGGGTGATGCACGAACACCGTTTCGCTCACAACGACCTGAAGTGGCGCAACCTGCTGGTCGATGACCAAGGCACGCTGTTCTTCATCGATTGCCCCACTGGCGATTTCTGGCGCGGGTTCATGTGGCGGCACCGGCTGATCAAGGACCTGGCCTGCCTCGACAAGGTGGCCAAGTACCACCTCTCGGCTACCCAGCGCCTGCGTTTCTACCTGCAGTACCGTGACCGCAATCGGCTTGATGCGCGCGACAAGAAACGCATCCGCCAGGTACTGGGCTTTTTCGAGGGAAGGGAATGACCGACTACCTGGCCAGCGCAGAACTCGCGCTGCTCAAACGCCATGGGCTGGATGACTTCGAGGCGCTGTGGGCGCTGCAACTGGACGCCGTGGACGAGCCCAACACCGGCCGTGGCGGCTGGAGCAGCGTGTTCCGCCTGGAGCTCGAAGGCAAGGGGTACTACCTCAAGCGCCAGTGCGACTACCTGACCCGCACCCTGCACCGGCCGTTTGGCGAGCCAACCTTCGCCCGCGAATTCCGCAATATCAGCCGTTATCAGAAGTTGCACATTCCGGCCTTGCAGGCGGTGTTCTACGGTGAGCGCAAGCAGGGCGGCCAGCACCGGGCGATTCTGATGACCCGTGCCTTGGACACGTGGGCCGACCTCGACAGCCTGCTGGGCCAATGGCCGCAGTTGGGCGAGGCCAAGCGCAACGGCATCCTGCAGGCGTGCGGCCAGCTGGCGCGTACCCTGCACGGCGCCGGCCAGGTGCACGGCTGCTTCTACCCCAAGCACATCTTTCTGCGCCAGCGCCGCGAGGGGTGGGACGCCCAACTGATCGACCTGGAAAAGACCCGGCCGTTGCTGTTCGGCATGCGTGACCGCCTCAAAGACCTGGAGCCGCTGCTACGCCGCGCCCGGGCCTGGAGCGAGGCCGATGTCCGCACCTTGCTGGCCAGCTACCTGGCGCAGCCCGCCGAAGGCACGCTGGTCGACACCTGGCTGCAACGCCTGACGCAACGCAGTCGTGAAAAAGAGGCCCGCTGATGCGTTTGTCTGAACTCAAGGCTGCCGGGCGTAGCCCGTCACTGCCGCTGACCCTGACCTTGGCCGATGCCGCCGGCAGCGCCGACCTGCAGCTGCTCAGCCTGTTGCGTGTGCTACCGGGCCAGCGCTATGTCGGCGCCGGTGTATGGCGCGGGACGCCGGTACTGGCCAAGTTGTTGGTGGGTGCTAACGCGGCGCGGCATTTCCAGCGCGAATTGCAGGGCGTGAAACTGTTGGCCGGGCAGGGGCTGACCACGCCCAGGCTGCTGGCCGACGGGCTCAGGGAAGGCGAAGGTGGCTGGCTGCTGTTCGAATTCCTCGACGGTGCCCAGAGCCTGGCCGATGCCTGGGGCGCGGTGGAAAACCTGCCGGTGCTGGCCGACGCGCAGCATCAGGTGCTGGGTGAGGCGCTGACGGCCGTGGCGCACATGCACGCCAAAGGCCTGTGGCAGGAAGACCTGCACCTGGACAACCTGCTGCGCCACGCCGGCAAGCTGTACCTGATCGATGGCGCCGGCATCAAGGCCGAAACCCCTGGCCAGCAACTGTCGCGCCCGCGGGTGCTGGAAAACCTCGGGGTATTCTTCGCCCAGTTGCCCAAGCGCCTGGAGCCGTTCATCGAAGAGTTGCTGGTGCATTACCTGCTGGCCAATGCCGAGCACGCGCTGCCACTGGAAGCCTTGCAGAAGCAGGTGGACAAGGTGCGCAGCTGGCGGCAGAAGGACTACCTGGAAAAGGCCGGGCGCGAATGCAGCCTGTTCAGCGTACAGCGCAGCTTGTCGGGCTTGCGTGCGGTTCGCCGCAGCGAGGTGGGCGCCATGCTGCCAGTGCTGGAACAGGCCGATGCCTTGATCGACCAAGGCCACCTGTACAAGACCGGTGGCGCCGCCAGTGTGGCGCGTATCGAGGTGAATGGCCGGCAGTTGGTGCTCAAACGCTACAACATCAAGAACACCGCGCACTGGCTCAAGCGCTTCTGGCGCCCGAGCCGGGCCTGGCATTCGTGGATCGAAGGGCACCGCCTGGAGTTTCTCGACATCGCCACGCCACGCCCCTTGGCGGTGCTGGAGCAGCGGGTGCTGGGCCTGCGCAGCCGTGCCTACCTGGTCACCGAGTATGTCGATGGCCCAGACCTGACCGCGTGCTTTGCGCCCTACGTGGAAAGTGGCGAGGCACCGCAAGAACAGCTCGATGCGTTGGTGCAGGTGATGCAGCAACTGATCCGCGAACGCATCAGCCACGGCGACTTCAAGGGGCACAACCTGTTCTGGGACAACGGGCGCTGGTCGCTGATCGACCTGGACGCCATGTGCCAGCATGCCACCCAGCTCAGCTTCGCCCCCGCCTATGCCCGCGACCGGGCACGGCTGCTGCGCAACTGGCCAAGTGGCAGTGCCTTGCATCAGCGGTTGGACGGGCTGTTGCCGCGGCTTACCGAATAACAGTCTGGAAACGCCAGCCAGTCACTGCTTCGGCCGGGCTGGCGAACCCGGATGCGCCACTGGTCCCCCTGCCAACGGACAATGGCCCAGGCGATGGGCCTGCGGTCCGGTTGCCCGGGCATCAGCAAATGGTAATGGTTGTCCAGCAAGTGCGCGCGCAGCGGCAACGCCTGGCTGCCTGCGACCAGAAAGTACTCCCGGCCCAGGCGGTACAGTCCAGCGGTGTCGGTTGGCTCGGCGCCAGCCGGGTACGTGGGCAGTTGGCACGCTTCGAACAGCGCCTGCAAGTCGGGTAGCCCGTCATGCCACAGCACCACCGAGTCCACTACCCATTCGCCGTCTTCGCGGCGTTTGACCGGTACCTTGGTATAGGCGTCCGGCATCCGCGGGTCTACTACACGCCAGCGGTAGCCGTCGAAAGCGACCTGGTACGTAGCCCCGCTGGCATCCCTGATGTAGTAGAAGCTCAGGCCAGGGTACGGCGAGGGTTGCTCGTAGATACCTTCTTTGTGAATGCCATCGACGCGGTAACGCAGTTTTTCACGGTTGATGTTCACGCTTGCCGAAGGCGGCAACTTCAGCGGTGGAGGCGAGGGTATTCCACGCAACGCGCGGCGCATCACGGTTGTTCCACCCAGGTTGTTGACGGCGTCGTTGGCGTAGGTGAAGGCGTCGACGATGTGTTTCAACACGTCAACGCGTTGCCCTTGTTTGAAGGCCTTGTGCGCATCGATCACCGACAGGATCGAACGCCCCAACGATACCGCCACCAGTGCCCGGTTGGGCAACACGAAGCTGATCAAGTCCAGAATGAGCGTCAGCCCGCGCAGGCCGAGCTCGCCCAGCAGTTCCCGCCGGGTATTGGTGCTGGCATCGACCGCGGCCAGCATGGCATTGACTTCAGCGAGGTAGCGGGCCTGGTGGAAATCGCCGGTGATCGTCGGGCGTAGTACATGGGGCCCCATGCCGCCTTTGGTCAGCCATAGCTCGATTTGCTCACGGTCGGCCAGCGGCAGGCGGTCTTTCAGGTAATCGCGCAGGGCAGGTTGTTTGCGCAGGGTCTTGAGCATGTGCCGGGTATTGCGAAACTCACGCCAGGCACGGCGGTCGGGGGCGTCCGGGGTGTAGACGATGAAGCGGGCGAAGCCTGGGCTGTCTGGGGTGACCAGCATGATGCCTTGCAGCGTATGCCCACCGATCAGCAACTGGCGCACGCTCAGTTGCGCTACGTCTGCCTGTTGGCGGGCATGGCTTTGCGGGTATTCGAGCAAGGTGGTGATCCAGGTGAACCCGCGCTCGAACGGGTCTTCGAGAAGGTGGCCGGCATAGTGCGCCTTGGCCGCTTCGGCGCGCATGCGCGCATGGCTGATGGCGACATAACTGTCCTGCCGCCACTGTGCCTGCGGCGATGTCAGCAAGTGGGTGCGCAAGTACTGGCTG
>NZ_AEWE02000134.1:25748-30797 GCF_000190455.2 Pseudomonas sp. TJI-51 | reverse complement strand
CCCTCGCCGTCAACCAGTAGTCGATATCGAGCAAGCTGACGTTGATCAGCGCCAGCTCGTCGATGCGGTAGGTCTGCTGGACCAGCTCGATGCTGTCGCCAACCTGCGGGCGGCTGGCGACGGGTATCCACGGGCCGGTGATGCTGGGCGGCAACACGGGGCCTATGGGCCTGGCCAGGGTGACACTGACATACAGGCCGAGCGGGTCGATATCTAGCTGGTGACGTTGGCGCAGTTGCGTGCGCAGGCGTTCACGCGTCCAGGCGAGCAGGCCATTGTGGTCGACGAATTGCTCAAGGCTGAGGATACCGGGTGCCGCCGCCTTGTCGATGGCGATCACCAGCTCTTGCAGGGTTTGCATGATGTGCGTGAGGCCCTGTGCCGAGGCGTTTTTCAGCCAGGCTGGCGAGTTGCGCTCCAGCAGCAGACCGTAGCGTGTCTGTAGCGCAGAGCGGCTGTCGGCCCATGGCAGCAGATCGGCGGCCGCGGCCAGGTCCGCTGTCAGCTTGGGCCAGTCCACCGTCGCCTGCTGCGCAGCTTTCTGCCAGGCCTGGGTCAGCGCGGCGTGCTGGCCGTCGATCAAGGCCTGAACCTGCGCCTGGATCATGTCCTCGTTGAACCATTCATAGCGCAGGCGCTCGGCGTTGCGGGCGTCGTCGCGGTCGTGTTCGTTGCTCATGTGCCGCAGCAGTGGCCGGCTTTGCTGCACGTCGTCCAGGCGTTCGCAAAGCTCGGTGTGCAGCTCGGCAAGGCTATCGAATGCTTCGATGCCATGGGACAGGCTGCACAGCAGCGCGTAGTCGGTGGTGTTGCGAGGGTCTGGCATGCGGCCCTCGGGCCCGCCTTCGACGATCACGAAGGTGCCGGGCAGGTAGCTACGCCAATTGGGTGTGGTGATGTCCAGTACGGGGCGGTAGATCTGCGGCCGTTGCGCGGCTGGTAAATGCTGGCGCTGCGAGGGCAGCGGCCTGTTGGCGCAGCAGGTGACCAGCTCGGCATGGCTCGAACCCAGCGTGTGGTCATCGCTGCGCAACGCGATTTGCGCCAGCAGTTGCTGGCGCAGCAGCGTAGCCAGGCGTGCCCGCCGGCTATCACCGCTCGCGGTGCCAAGCCAGTACTGCGCAAGGTCGGCGAAGTAGCGCTGCCGTGCGTTCAGCAGCGGCAGCGACGGCTCGGGCGCCGGGGGTGGGGTGAGCAGGGCGCTCAGTTGCGCATCGAAGGACTTGAAGTGTGTCAGGCTCATGGCGGGCTCCACGGTGAACAGGCCATGCAGCTTGGTGCCAGCTGGTGATACAGGCGTGTTAGCTGTTTACCTCATTTGCCGCTCAGGCCACGGAACCCGAGCCAGGCCGGAATGCCCAGCCCCAGCCAGGCCAGGGCGTCCCAGGCGCCGTCCCCGAGCAGCGCGGCGAACAGGCCGGCTGCGCCCAGTGCGGCGATGAGCCCAGGCCAGGCGAAGATCTGCCTGGTGCTGCGTGACGTGTGGCTCACGGGCGCGCCCCCCTGCTGCTGCGCAGCTTGGTCCACCACAGGTAGAGGCCGCTGCCGAGCACGATGATGGTCAGCACGTCCAGTGCTGCCCACAGCACCTGCATGGGCCGCCCGCCGTAGTCGCCAAAATGCAGGGGTTGCGACAGGCCCATGGCATCCATGTACCAGGGGCGTTCGCCGACGGCGGTCACTTGCAGCGTGCGTGCATCGATCAGGACCGGGGTCAGCAGGTGCGAAGTGAGGTGCGTGGCACCTTTCATGAACACCGCGTAGTGGTGCTCACTGGAGAAGCGTGTACCGGGGAAGGCGATGAAGTCTGGGCGCATGCCGGGGGCGGCCTGTTCGGCGATGGCCAGCAGGTCGCTGGCCGCAGCGCGTTCGCCCAGCGGTGGGGCGTTGCGGTAGGGGGCCACCATCGCCGCCAGGCTGTCGTTGCGCCAGGCAGCGATCACCAGGTCGGACAGGGCGCTGATCACGCCGGTTACACCGACAGTCAGTGCCCAGGCCAAGGTGACGATGCCGATCAGGTTATGCAGGTCGAGCCAGCGCAGGCGCCGGGATTTGTCGTGGCGCACGCTGGCGAAGCCCAGCCGGCGCATGAACGGGGCGTACAGCACGGTGCCGGACACGATCGCGACGACGAACAGCACGCCCATGAAGGCCAGCAGCAACTTGCCCGGCAGGCCGGCGAACATGTCCACGTGCAGGCGCAGCATCAGCATCATGAAACCACCGTTGGCGGCGGGCATGGCTACCGCTTCGCCTGTGCGGGCGTCGAGCATGAAGGTGTGCGACAGGTTGGGTTCGGTACCGGCGGTGGCGGCGGTGATGGCCACCACGCCGTCGGGTTGGTCTTCTTCATAGCCAAAGTACTGCATGACCTCGCCGGGGCGGTGCTGCTCGGCCTTGAGCACCAGCTGTTGCAGGTCGAGGTGCGGGGTGCCGGGCGGCATTTCGCGCAGTTCGGCGGCGTCGCCCAGCAGGTGTTCGAGTTCGTGGTGGAAGATCAGCGGCAGGCCGGTGAGGGCGAGCAACAGCAGGAACAGGGTACAGACCAGGCTGCTCCAGGTGTGGACCGCTGACCAGCGGCGGATGGTTGGGCTTTTCATCACGGTACCGTTTTTTGCCTGAGGAATTGGAGGGGGCTGCGCAGCAGCCCCGGCTCACTCAGAACTTGTAGGTGGCGCTGGCCACGACACTCCGCTCGTCGCCGTAGTAGCAGTAGTACGAGTCACAGGTGGAGAGGTAGTCCTTGTCCAGCAGGTTGGTCGCATTGAGCGCGACCGACGCCCCTTTCAGGCTGTTGTCCAGGCGGCCCAGGTCGTAATGCACCGAGGCATCGAACACCGTGTAGGCATTGGCCTTGCCCAGCCAGGTGTTGCCTTGGTCACCATAGGTATTACCGGTGTAGCGTGCCCCCAGGCCGATGCCGAAGCCGTCCAGTACGCCCGAGTGGAAGGTATAGTCGCCCCACACCGAGGCCTGCTGGTTAGGCATCAGTTGCAGGCGGTTGCCCTTGAACTGACCATCCTGCACTTCGGATTTGGCCAGGGTGTAGGCGGCAATTACCTTCAGGTTGTCGGTAACGTCGGAAACCGCTTCAAGCTCCAGGCCGCGGACTTTCACTTCGCCGGTTTGGCTGGTGACACTGGTGTTGCCGTCGTTGCTGGTGACCAGCACATTCTTTTGAGTCAGGTCATACACCGCGGCTGAGAGCAACGTATTTGAACCGGGGGGCTGGTATTTGACACCCAGTTCCCACTGCTTGCCTTCGGTTGGTTTGAACGACTTCAGTGGGTCCGCATCGGCCTTGCTGGCGGGCTGGAAAGATTCTGCATAGGACAGGTAAGGCACAAACCCCGAATCGAAGACGTAACTGATCGCCGCGTTGCCGCTGAAGTTACTGTCGCGCTGGGTGTTGGTAGCGTCGCCTTTGTTGAAGAACGTTGTACCGGTGTGTACCCAGTCCTCCCGACCACCCAAGGTCAGCCGCCAGTTGCCCAGCGCCATCTGGTCCTGCACGTACAGGCCGGTCTGAATGGTTTTCTGGTCGTAGTCGTAGTAGGCAGTGGAACGGTCCGGTCTGCTGATCGGCAAACCGTAGACCGGGTCGTTGACATTGATGGGCGGCGCAGCGCCATAGATCGTCAGGAAATTGTTGTTGGTACGTTGGTGGTCCAGGCCGAGCAGCAAGGTGTGGCTGATGGCGCCTGTGCTGAAATCACCCTGAAAGTTGTTGTCGACGGCGAACTGGCTGATGTCCTCGTCAACGTTGGTGGTACTACGCCCCACGTTGCCTTGGTCGTCCACGACCATGCCGAACTCCGGCAAGTAGCTGTTGACGGTGATCGTCTGGAACGACAGCTCGGACTTGGTATAGCGCAAGTTTTGCCGGAACTGCCACACGTCGTTGAAACGGTGCTCGAACGCGTAGCCCAGCGCGTAGTAGGTACGGTCGTAGAATTCGTAATTCGGGTCACCCAGGTTCTTGTGGTGCGAGATCTTGCCGAACGGCATGTCGATCTTGGTGCCCTGGATCGGTCGGAACTGGCTGGTGACCCCGGTATCGTCGCGGGTGAACTGGGAGAGGAAGGTCAGCGAGGTATCTTCGTCCACGTTCCAGGTCAGGCTCGGGGCGATGTTGTAGCGCTTGTTGTCGATGTGATCGACCTGCGTACCGCTGTCACGGATCACACCGCTCACGCCATACAGCAAGCGGCCGTCGTCATCGATCTTGCCGGTGCTGGCGAAGTTGATCTGGCGGTGGTTGTCACTGCCATATTGCAGTTCGATTTCATGCGCGCTTTCGGCTTGCGGGCGGCGGCTGACCATGTCCAGCAGGCCGCCGGGCGGGGTCTGGCCATAGACCGAAGAAGCCGGGCCACGCAGCAGCGCCAGGCGGTCGAGGTTCCAGGTTTCGGCTTTCGGGTTGGCGTACACGCCACGTGGCAACGGCAGGCCATCCAGGAACTGGGTGGGCTCGAAGCCGCGCACACGCATCCAGTCATAGCGGGTGTCGCTGCCGAAGCTGGCAGAGACGATGCCTGGCATATAGCGCACGGCGTCGTCGAGGCTATGCACGCCGCGGTCTTTCATCTGCTCGCGGGTCGCCACGGAAATGGACCGTGGGACTTCGACCAGAGCGGTGTCGGTCTTGGTGCCGGCGGCCGTGCGCTGGGCCAGGTAGCCGTCGACCGGGCCCCATGCACTTTCACTGGCGCTGCTGGCGTTCACGGTAATTTCCGGCAAGGCCAGGCTGCCCTCCGGCACCGCGACCAGGCTGTAGCTGCCCGCGCTGCTCTGCTGCAATTGCAGGCCGCTGCCCAGCAGCGCTGCCTGCAGGGCGCCGAGCCCGTCATAGCGGCCGTTGACCGGCGCCGACGTGCGGCCACTGACCAGCGCCGGGTCCAGGGCCAGGGCGATGCCGGCCTGGCTGGCGATCTGGTTCAGGGCAGTGGCCAGCGGTGCGCTGGGCAGGTTGTAGGCGCGCAGCGCGGACTGCTCGGCGGCGAACAAGGCAGGGCTGACCAGCGGCGCGGCCATGCCGATGGCCAGGGC
>NZ_AEWE02000134.1:25510-25683 GCF_000190455.2 Pseudomonas sp. TJI-51 | reverse complement strand
TGCTGCATCCTTGCCGAGCGAGAATCGAAAAGTGACAGGGCGAATCTGAAAAAAAGTGAGAATTGTTTGTAAAAGCAGGGGCGCCTGCGATCAGGCTGCTACAGCGCTACCTGGGCGTGACCTTCACCCACCACTGGGTATGCCGCTCGACCTTCACCGGCAGCACCGGCTCC
>NZ_AEWE02000134.1:24962-25455 GCF_000190455.2 Pseudomonas sp. TJI-51 | reverse complement strand
CGGCGACCGCTGCATCCACGCCCAGGTAGCCGCTGCGGTACTTGCCCAGCACCGCCAGCAAGTCGCCAAGGCGTACGTCGTCGACCACCAGCATGCCGCGCGTCCAGGCATCGGCACCGGCCGGCACTGCGCTGACCTGGCCCAGGCCATCGGCATGCATCAGCACCTGCTGGCCTTCGCGCAACACCTGCTCGTCACCGCTGTTATGCGGCATGGCCGCGACCGACGCTTGCAACACTTCAAGGCGCGTGCCTGCGGCTTCACGACGTACCAGGAAGCGCGTGCCCAGTGGGCGCAAGCGGCCATCGTCGGTGCGCACCAGCAGCGGGCGTGGGTCCTGGTGGCCGGTATCGACCGAGATTTCACCCTGGTGCAGCACGATCACCCGTTGCGCACCGGCGTAGTCGATGTCTACCGCGGTGTGGGTATTGAGGCTCAACAGGGTGCCGTCGGCCAGGCGCAAGGTGCGCAACTCGCCGGTGGCGGTACGCTG
>NZ_AEWE02000134.1:0-24924 GCF_000190455.2 Pseudomonas sp. TJI-51 | reverse complement strand
CCCACGCCAGCAGCGAGCCGAGCAGGAACATGCCGGCCAGGCCGCCGCCCACCTTGCCGATGCGCCGGCGCAGGCTGGCGCGCGACTGCAGCAACGCCTGGCGCGCCGGGCCGGCGGCTGCGCTGAGCCGCTGGTCCATGGCGCCGAGCTGTCGCCAGGCGCGCGCGTGTTCTTCGCTGGCGGCATGCCAGCGCATGAACTCGCCACGTTCGGCAGGGCTGTCGCTGCCGCCGTCGAGGTTGAGTTTCCAGGCAATGGCAGCTTCCAGTACACGCGACGAGACCGGTGCGTTGCTCACGTCGGCTCCCCGTACAGGGCCACGTAGCACTGGCGCATACCCTGGGCGAGGTACTGGCGCACCCGCGACACCGAAACGCCCAGGCGCTCGGCGATTTCGGCATGGCCCATGCCATCCAGGCGGTTGTGCAGGAACGCCGCGCGGGCTTTGCTCGACAGCTTGCCAAGCAGCCGGTCGATGGCTTTGAGGTCTTCCAGAATCAGGTGCTGTACTTCGGGGGAGGGGTGTTCGGCTTCCGGCACCAGTGCCAGTTCCGCGAGGTAGGCCTGTTCCAGTGCGGCGCGCCGGAAGTGGTCGAACATCAGCCCCTTGGCCACGGCTGCAAGAAAGGCACGCGGTTCGCGGGGCGAGGCCAGCTGCTCGCGGCCTAGCAGACGCACGAAGGTGTCCTGGCTCAGGTCTTCGGCACGTTGGTGGCAGGCCATGTTGCGTTGCAACCAGGCGAGCAGCCAGCCGCGGTGATCGCGGTACAGCGTACCAACCAGATCGGCGTGTGGGCTCTGTGCAGAAGGCAAGCAGCGTCCCCCCGGAACGTATGCATTAACTAACGATAATTATTCGCGATTGTTGCAGAGGGGAGGGGGTGGGTGCAATGGACGCTTATCGGTTCGCCTGCATGGGGTTGGCCAAGGGCCTGCGGTTTCACCGGCGCTGCGTAGCCCTGGCCTTACATGCCATGGCTCTGCACCTTGCGTCGCCGCCAGCCGCGCAGGCGCTGTTCCAGTTGCAGCGGGCTGTCCAGTTGTTGGCGCCGGGCCTGGCTGAACAGGATCAGCACAAGTTCTGCGGTGACCTGGGCATCAGCGCTGGCGTGGTGGCGTTCTTCCACCTGTAGCCCAAAGCGCGCCACCCAGTCATCCAGGCCCGCCTCGCGCAGAACCGTGTCGGGGTTGAGCATCGGTGCCAGCTCGGCCACATCCAGAAACGGCGACTGCAAGCGGTAACCCAGGCTTTCTTTCAGTGCCCGCGCCAGCATGCGCTGGTCAAACGGAGCATGGAATGCCAGCACCGGGCTGTCGCCAATGAAGTCGAGCAGGTCCAGCAAGGCTTCGGCGGGCTCGCAACCGGCCGCCAGGGCGCTTGGCCCCAGCCCGTGAATCAGCACGCTGGCGTTGGTTTTCAGCAGTGGCCGCTGCAGGGTGCGTTCGAATTGCTGGGCAAAGTCGATGGCCCCGTCCTCGATGGCCACTGCGCCGATCGACAGTACCTGATCACGGTTGGGGTTGAGCCCGCTGGTTTCCAGGTCCAGCACCACCCAGCGCTGCTCACGCAACGTGCACACACCCAGGGGCGCGGGTTTAGGTTGCCGGGCCAGGCGCTGGCGCGTGGCAGGGTCCAGCTCGGGTGTGCCGGGGCGCAGCCAGGCGAACAGGCTCATAACTGGTACCGCAGGGCCAGGCTGCTTTGCAGGCGCTGGGCCTGGCGCAGGGACTCGCGCAGGATACGCCGGTCCAGGTGGTTGAGGCTGTCCGGGTCAAGCCGGTTGGAATACGGCAGGTTGGCGCGGGCCTGGCGTTGATGCTGTTGCATGCGGGTCTGCTGGATGAAGTGATACGCCTCTTCGTAGGCCGCGCCGTCCAGTGCTTCGATTACCCCTTTGGCGACCAACTGGCGCAGGCGCTCCAGGGTATTGCAGGCGCCGATGCCGTTGGCCAGCGCCAGCAGCCGGGCACCATCGACGAAGGGCGTCAGGCCCTGGACCTTCAGGTCGAGTGTGGCCGCCTTGTCATTGCCTTGGCGGGTCAGCACGAACTCGCGCAGGCGGCCCACTGGCGGGCGCTGGCGCAGGGCGTTTTCCGCCATCATGCGCTGGAATATACGGTTGTCGGCCACCTGCGCCAGCACGCCTTGGCGCAGTTGCTCGCAGCCCTGATCGTCGCCCCACACCACCCGCAGGTCGAAGTAGATGCTTGAGCCCAGCAGGTTTTCCGGGCTGGCTTCGCGGACAAAACCGGCAAAGCGCCGCGCCCACTCGGCACGCGACAGGCACAGCGCAGGGTTGCCGGCCATGATGTTGCCCGTACACAAGGTGAAGCCACACTGGGCCAGGCATTGGTTGATGTACTGTGCCAGCGGCAGCAGGCGGGCACGGATGGCGTCGGCCTCGGCACTGTCCAGCGCCTCGAAAAGGATGCCGTTGTCCTGGTCGGTGTGCAGGGTCTGTTCGCGACGCCCTTCGCTGCCAAAGCACAGCCAGCTGAAAGGCACCCCAGGGTCGCCGCGTTCAGCCAGGGCCAGTTCGATGACCCGGCATACCGTGTGGTCGTTGAGCAGGGTGATGATCTGGGTGATCTGGGTGGACGAGGCGCCGTGGGCGAGCATCCGTTCGACCAGTTGGCTGATCTCGCCGCGCAGCGAGACCAGGCTGTCCAGCCGCGGCGCATGGCGAATGGTGCGCGCCAGGTGCACAAGGTCGACCCGTTGCAGCGAGAACAGGTCGCGCTCCGAAACCACGCCACACAGCCGGCCGTTTTCCACCAGGCACACGTGGGCAATGTGCCGCTCGGTCATTGCCATGGCTGCATCGAAGGCACTGGCCTGTGGGCTGAGGTAGAACGGCTTGGCGGTCATGTGCCGGGCAATCGGCGCACCCAGCTCGGCGTCCGCCGCGGCCACCACCTGGCGCAGGTCGCGCAGGGTGAAGATGCCGGTGGGGTAGCGCTGCGTGTCAACCACGACGATGCTGCCCACCTGCTGCTCGTGCATCAGCCGCACGGCTTCGCGCAGCGGCGTATCCGCGTTGCACACCACCGGGTGCCGCATGGCCAGTTCGCCCAGCGGCGTGTTCAGCGAGTACTGGGTACCCAGGGTTTCCACCGCACGCTGGCGAACCTTCTGGTTGACCTGGTCGAGCAGGCTGCTGACCCCGCGCAGGGCAAAATCCCGAAACACTTCAGACATCGAGAACACGCGGATGAACGCTGCCTTGTTCAGTTGCAGGCAGAAGGTGTCTTCGCCGGCCAGGTGCTCGGTGCGGGTGGCCCGTTCGCCGAGCAGGGCGGCCAGCGGGAAGCACTCGCCGCTGGTGATTTCGAAGGTGGTTTCGACCCTCGGTTTCACCAGGTGCTGACGCTCGCCCACCACCCGGCCCTGCTTGACGATGTAGAAATGCTCGACCGGCCCGTCTGCCGGCTTGACGATGCTTTCGCCGCTGGCATAGAAGCGCAGCTGACACTGCTCGACCAGGTAGGCCAGGTGGCTGTGCTCCATCTGGTTGAACGGCGGAAAGCGCTGCAGAAACTGCAGCGTGCCCTGAATGTTCTGCAGCACTGCGGTCCTGCCCGCCTGGCTGTAGGCGTCCTTTTTGCTCATGAAACCGACCGTATCGCTATGCCGAACTATATATATCTATATATAGGTGCCGGCCATGTTGTTCTCTGCCTCCATGGTCGGCTTGCGGCGGGGTGGTGCCCATTGGACGTAAGTCTATGAGCACCCCTGTCAAAGACCCGACGAAAGGCGAACCGGGCGACGCAAGTTCTGCGGTCCTATGGGTGAAGCGGAATTTTTTTGACGAGATGGCCATGCCTGAGCAAATCGATATTTTAAGCGACGAAGAGCGCGAGGCATTGGGTATGGCCAGTGCGCCGGTAGTCGTAAAGCCGTTGGTGCTGGTGGTGGACGACAACGCGGTGAACCGTGAGGCTTTGATCCTGTACCTGAAAAGCCGGGGCATTGATTGCGTGGGCGCGGACGGGGCCGAGGAGGCCAGGTTGTACCTGCATTTCCAGCAGCGCATCGGCTTGATGATTACCGATTTGCGCATGCAGCCAGAGGATGGGCTGGAGCTGATCCGCAAGATTCGCGGGTCGGAGCGGGCGGCGTTGTCGATCATCGTCGTGTCGGGCGACACCGATGTGGCAGAGGCGGTGGACGTGATGCACCTGGGGGTGGTGGACTTCCTGCTCAAGCCGGTGGACCTGGGCAAGTTGCTGGAGCTGGTGAAGAAAGAGCTGAAAATTGATTGAGGCAGAGAGGGGCTGCTTTGCAGCCCTATCGCGACACAAGGCCGCTCCTACAGGTGCAGCGCAAGTTTTGATATTTGCGATATCCCTGTAGGAGCGGCCTTGTGTCGCGATTGGGCCGCAAAGCGGCCCCCGTACGCAGGTGTAACTTACAACCCGTTACGCGCCTTGTACTCGCGGCGACGGCGGTGCAGCACTGGCTCGGTATAGCCATTGGGCTGCTTGCCACCTTCGACCACCAGCTCCACTGCCGCCTGGAACGCAATGTTGTCGTCGAAGTTCGGCGCCATCGGGCGGTACAGAGGGTCAGCGGCGTTCTGCTGGTCGACCACCACCGCCATACGCTTGAGGCTTTCCAGCACCTGCGCCTGGCTGACCACGCCGTGGCGCAGCCAGTTGGCCAGCAGTTGCGCGGAGATGCGCAGGGTGGCGCGGTCTTCCATCAGGCCGACGTTGTTGATGTCCGGCACCTTCGAGCAACCGACACCCTGGTCGATCCAGCGCACGACATAGCCGAGGATGCCCTGGGCATTGTTGTCCAGCTCGTTGCGGATCTCTTCGGCCGACCAGTTGGTGTCGGCAGCCAGCGGGATGGCCAGGATATCGTCCACCGACGCCGGGGTGCGTGAGGCCAGTTCACGCTGGCGTGCCTGTACGTCCACCTTGTGGTAGTGCAGGGCATGCAGGGTGGCGGCAGTTGGCGACGGCACCCAGGCGGTGTTCGCACCGGCCAGCGGGTGGGCGATCTTCTGCTCGAGCATGGCGGCCATCAGGTCGGGCATGGCCCACATGCCTTTGCCGATCTGCGCACGGCCTTGCAGGCCGGTCGCCAGGCCGACATCGACGTTGTTGTTCTCGTAGGCACCGATCCACTTCTCGTTCTTCATGGCACCTTTGCGCACCACGGCGCCGGCCTCCATCGAGGTGTGAATTTCATCGCCCGTGCGGTCGAGGAAGCCGGTGTTGATGAACGCGACGCGCTCGGCAGCGGCCTTGATGCAGGACTTGAGGTTGACCGTGGTCCGGCGCTCCTCGTCCATGATGCCGACCTTCACGGTGTTGCGCGGCATGCCCAGCAGGTCTTCGACCTGGCTGAAAATCTCAGCGGCAAACGCCACTTCCTCAGGGCCATGCATCTTCGGCTTGACGATGTACACGCTGCCACTGCGGGTATTCTTGCGGCTGGTGTTGCCATTGAGGTTGTGCAGGGCGATCAGGTTGGTGAACAGGCCATCCTGGATGCCTTCCGGAATTTCGTTGCCCTGGGCGTCGAGAATTGCCGGGTTGGTCATCAGGTGGCCAACGTTACGCACGAACAGCAGCGAACGGCCGTGCAGGGTCACGCTGCCACCGTTGGGCGCAGCGTACTCGCGGTCGGGGTTCATGGTGCGAGTGAAGGTCTTGCCACCTTTGCTCACGCTTTCGGCCAGGTCGCCCTTCATCAGGCCCAGCCAGTTGCGGTAGACGATGACCTTGTCGTCGGCATCGACAGCGGCGACCGAGTCTTCGCAGTCCATGATGGTGGTCAGTGCCGACTCCATCAGGATGTCTTTGACGCCAGCGGCGTCGGTGCTGCCAACCGGGGTGCTGGCATCGACCTGGATTTCGAAATGCAGGCCGTTGTGTTTCAGCAGCACGGCGGTCGGTGCCGCGGCATCACCCTGGAACCCGATCAGTTGGGCGTCGTCACGCAGGCCGGTGTTGGTGCCGCCCTTCAGGGTGACCACCAGCTTGCCGGCTTCGATGCGGTAGGCGGTGGAGTCGACGTGCGACCCAGCCGCCAGCGGCGCGGCTTCGTCAAGGAAGGCGCGGGCGAAGGCAATCACCTTGTCGCCACGCACTTTGTTGTAACCCTGGCCTTTTTCGGCGCCGCCTTCATCGCTGATGGCATCGGTGCCATACAGCGCGTCGTACAGCGAACCCCAACGGGCGTTGGCGGCGTTGAGGGCAAAACGGGCGTTCATCACCGGCACGACCAGCTGCGGGCCGGCCATATGGGCGATTTCTTCGTCCACGTTCTGGGTGGTGGCCTGGAAATCGTCGGCTTGTGGCAGCAGGTAGCCGATTTCCTGGAGGAAGGCTTTGTAGGCTGCGGCGTCATGGGCCTGGCCTTTGCGTGCCTGGTGGTAGGCGTCGATCTTGGCTTGCAGCTCGTCGCGCTTGGCGAGCAGGGCTTTGTTCTTTGGAGCGAGGTCATTGATGATCTTCTCTGCACCCGCCCAGAACTGCTCGGCGACGATGCCGGTCCCGGGGATGGCTTCGTTGTTCACGAAGTCGTACAGGACCTTGGCGACCTGAAGGCCACCGACTTGAACGTATCCAGTCATTGCTTGCCTCACTCTGCTCAGCTATTTCGCTCTTCTGTATTAAGCCTGTAGCGCTTCTCTAAACACGTACCAGTACTTGCCCCCGGGGAAGACCCCGAGCGCGGCTGGGTGCAGCCCGCCAGACTGGCTGGCAGACAGTGTGCGTATTTTCACAGGCGCCTTGGCAGACATCCAAACGACGTTTTGTAGTCCGCGCCACGGGATACTACATGAAGCAGTAGACGGGGCAAAATCAGACTAAAAGCGCCGTTGTGCGACCCATTGGTCGCGTATGGTCACGCTGGGAGCAGGTATGTTCGCAAAAAAAGGGTGGATTGTTCCAGATAAATCTTGAAACAGTACACGATTGGCTGTGCGGATTGCCCTGCGGCAGGTTGCCGCGCCTTGCCTATACTGAGCCGACCCCCCGATTTTCTGCGCCTGGCGCGGTTCGACACGAGGAACGGCTTGTGGATCATCTTGTACTGACTGTTATCGCCCCTGACAAGGCCGGCCAGGTGGAACGTGTTGCGCAGTGCATCGCCGACCACAGCGGCAACTGGCTGGAAAGCCGCATGTCGCGCATGGCCGGGCAGTTTGCCGGGATCCTGCGGGTGGCGGTGCCGGCTGAACATCACGATGGGCTGGTGGCGGCGTTGCAGGGGCTGGCCCAGTACGACATTCGTGTGCTGGTTGCAGAGAGCGGAGTGGAACCCTCTTGTACCTGGAAGCCGATTGCCATGGAACTGGTCGGCAATGACCGGCCGGGGATCGTGCGGGACATTACTCGTTTGCTGGCGGAGTTGCAGGTGAACGTGGAACGGTTCACGACAGAAGTGCGGCCGGCACCGATGAGCAGCGAGCCGTTGTTCCATGCCGATGCCTTGTTGGCCTTGCCTCTGGCCCTGCCGCTGGACGAGCTGCAGCAGCGGCTGGAGAGTCTGGCGGATGACTTGATGGTGGAGTTGCGGTTGCGGGCGGAGGATTGAGTGGATTGGCCGGGGGCCGCTTTGCGGCCCATCGCGACGCAAGGCCGCTCCTACAGGGGATTTGGTAAAGACATCCCTTGCGGTTATCCCAGTATCACGGGGAAGGCCCTGTGGATAACCTGGGGGTTCACCTCCCCAGCCCAGGCAATGCGCCCGCTGCAGAGGTTTGCTCAAAAAACACCCAAAAATCAGCAGCTTGTGCACAAAGCACGGGGACGAGGGTGTGGATAACCTTTGGAGATGTCTCTGCAGGCCAGGTATTACATGGCCTGCAGAGTTTTGATCGTTTTTTGATCAGGCGCGCTTGCGCAAACTTAGCCAGGCATCCACGCTGTAAATGGCCAGGCCAGCCCAGATGAACATGAAGGCTACCAGAGTGCTGGAGGACAAATGCTCATCGAACAGCAGCACCGCCTGCAGCAGTACCAGGGTTGGCGCCAGGTATTGCAGGAAGCCGAGGGTGGTGTAGGGCAGGTGCCGCGCTGCGGCGTTGAAGCACACCAGCGGTACCAGAGTCACCGGCCCCGCCGCCATCAGCCAGAGCGCTTCGCTGCTGGTGTAGAACGCGCCTTGTGCACTCATGGCCGTTGGGTGCAGCAGCAACCAGCCCAGGGCCAGCGGTACCAGCATCCAGGTTTCCACAACCAACCCCGGCAGCGCCGCAACCGGGGCCTGTTTGCGGATCAGCCCGTAGAAGCCAAAGCTCAGCGCCAGCGCCAGCGACACCCAGGGCAGGCTGCCCACCTGCCACACCTGCTGGGCCACGCCAACTGCAGCCATGCCCACTGCCAGCCATTGCAGGCGGCGCAGCCGCTCGCCCAGCAGCAGCATACCCAGCAGCACGTTGATCAGCGGGTTGATGTAGTAACCCAGGCTGGCCTCGAGCATGCGCCCGTTGTTGACCGACCACACATAGGTCAGCCAGTTGAAGGCAATCAGCGCCCCGCTCAGGGCCAGGACCCCCAGCCGGCGCGGGTTGTCGCGCAGCTCGCGCCACCAGCCGGGGTGTTTCCACAGCAGTAGCAGCAGCGAGCCGAACAGTGCCGACCAAAGCACCCGGTGGACGATGATCTCCACCGCCGGGACGCTCTGGATTGCCTTGAAGTAAATCGGGAACAGGCCCCAGATGATGTAGGCGCTCAGGCCCAGGATATACCCGCGACGCGGGTTTGCGGCGTGCATGCAGAATCCTTGCTTAGGTAGCTAAATAAAGCGACCCCTATTGTAGACAGAGGCGTGCACCGTTTTAGAACAATTTCAGCGGGGCTTCATCCAGCGCCGCCATTTGTTCACGCAGGGCGAGGATCTGATCGCCCCAATAGCGCGGCTGGCCGAACCAGGGGAAGCTGGGCGGGAATGCCGGGTCATCCCAGCGCCGCGCCAGCCACGCGCTGTAATGCAACTGGCGCAGCGCCCGCAGCGGTTCGATCAGGGCCAGCTCGCGCGGGTCGAAATCGTGGAACTCGTTGTAGCCGTCGATCAGTTCGGCCAACTGCCCCAGGCGCTCCTGGCGGTCGCCGGCCAGCATCATCCACAGGTCTTGTACGGCGGGGCCCATGCGGCAGTCGTCGAGGTCGACCACGTGGTACACGTCTTCGCGGTGCATCAGGTTGCCGGGGTGCAGGTCGCCATGCAGGCGGATGAGCTGGTGCGGGGTGCGGGCGTAGATGTCCTCGACCCGCTTGAGCAGGTCGCGGGCGACTGACGCGTACGCCGGCAGCAGCTCGCGGGGTACAAAACCCCCATCGAGCACAGTGTTCAGCGAGGCATGGCCGAAACTGTCCACAGTCAGCGCTTCACGGTGAGCGAACGGTTTGCAGGCGCCGACGGCATGCAGGCGGCCAAGCAGTTGCCCCAGGCGGTAGAGCTGGTCGAGGTTGCCAGGCTCCGGGGCATGGCCGCCACGGCGCGGGAACAACGTGAAGCGAAAGCCCTGGTGCTCGAACAAGGTACGGCCGGCGTGCTGCATGGGCGCTACGACCGGCACTTCGCAATCGGCCAGTTCAGCGGTAAAGCTGTGTTCTTCGAGGATGGCCGCATCGCTCCAGCGGCCAGGCCGGTAGAACTTGGCGATCAGCGGCTGCGCTCCCTCGATGCCCACCTGGTAGACGCGGTTCTCGTAGCTGTTCAGTGCCAGCACCCGGGCATCGCTGAGAAAGCCGAGGCTTTCCACGGCGTCCAGGACCAGGTCAGGGGTGAGGGTATCGAACGGATGGGACATGTGAGCTCCGGGGGTATACGGCATGAGCTCCATGGTACAGGGTTATCCCTGTAGCGTACCCGTAGGGTTTACCCGCGAACCGCCTGCGCCACGGCCGGCCTAGGCAGGCACCCCGAGCAACACATAGGCAGGGTGGAACTGAACCCGTACCTGCTGGCCGGCCAACCAACCCGCCTCTGCCATGGCACACAGCGTTTGCCCGTTGCCCAGCGCCAACCGGACTTCATTGGGCCCGTCGGCCTCCACCAGCACGTCTTCTACCGTGGCCCGCAGGCAATTGCTCCCCGCTTCAGGCTTGTCCCCCTCGGCCAGCAACTGCACCCAGCCTGCCTTGAGTAGTGCCACCACCCTGCTGCCCAAGGTCAGCTCCAACCGCGCGGTGCTGTCGTGGGTGATCAGCGCGTCGATCTCCAGCCCGCCACCCAGCGCCAGGCTGACCCGGTCATAGCGGCCCTCACGGCGCAGGCCGCTGACCTGGCCCTGCAGCTGGTTGCGCGCGCTGGTGCGTAGCATCAGGCGCCCAAGCAAGTCGAGGTCGCTGGAGTCTTCCGCGGCCTCGAGAATTTGCGCCTGTAGGGCCTGCAGCCTTTGGTACAGGCGCAATACGCGCTGACCCTCCACCGACAGCCGGGCGCCTCCACCCCCACGCCCGCCAGTGCTGCGCTCGACCAACGGCTGACTGGCCAGGTTGTTGAGCTCATCGATGGCGTCCCAGGCTGCCTTGTAGCTGATGCCCGCCGCCTTGGCCGCACGGGTGATCGAGCCTTGCTCGGCAATGTGCTGCAGCAGTGCGATGCGCTGCGGGCGCCGGGCGATGTGCTGGGTGAGTAGAGTGGGCAAGGACATGGGCATCCGGTCGCTGTAGGGGCCTGGGGCGAATAGTGTGGCGTAGCGGCAGGGTTATACATACCCCGGCTTCGGCGTACGCGCCAGGCAATACACATCCACCCGCTGTGCCCCGGCTTTGCGCAACACCTGGGCAATGGCCTGGGCGGTAGCGCCAGTGGTCAACACGTCATCGACGATGGCGACGTGCTTGCCTGGCAGGTCACCGGCGACCGCAAAGGCCTGGCGCAGATTGCGCCGCCTGCCTTTGGCACTCAACCGCTGCTGCGCGGGGGTTTCCCGAGTGCGCAGCAGTACCCGCTCATCGCACGGTATGCCCACGTGCGCCGCCAGCCAGCGGGCCAGCAGCCCGGCCTGGTTGAACCCACGCTCGCGCAGTCGACGCCTGGCCATGGGCACAGGCAACAGCAGTTCAGGGCGTGGCAACCCCTCGGCATAGCGGTAGCGTAGCCCTTGCCCAAGCAACTCGGCCATCAAACGCCCCAACGGCCACTGCCGGTTGTGCTTGAAGCGGCTGATCAACGTGTCGACCGGAAAGCCGAAATGCCACAGGGCAAAGACCTTTTCGAACGCCGGCAAGCGGCGGCTGCACTGGGCGCAGGCGAGGCCGGCCATGGGCAGTGGCAGGGCGCAGTAGCGGCAATGGTCGCCCAGCCAGGGCAGCTCTTGCTCACAACCGACGCACAGCGGGTAGTGTTGCCCGGCAGGCGCGTCGCACAATAAACAGATCTGGTTAATAAGTGAGCACTTGTAAACCAGTCGTTTCCAGTTGAGTTGACAGTTCATAGGCCATCCGTGACTATGCGAGTTATCCGTGATGCGCTGGCGGGCTTTCCTGTCCCCGCGCCAGCTTAAGCCTAAACAAGGAAACGCCGATGAGCGCCAGCACAACTGCAACAACACGTCACGACTGGTCCCTGGCCGAGGTCAAGGCCCTGTTCCAGCAGCCTTTCAATGACTTGCTGTTCCAGGCGCAGACGGTGCACCGCGCGCATTTCGACCCCAACCGCGTGCAGGTTTCGACGTTGCTGTCGATCAAGACCGGAGCCTGCCCGGAAGATTGCAAATATTGTCCACAGTCCGGCCACTACAACACTGGGCTGGAAAAACAGAAGTTGATGGAAGTGCAGAAGGTGCTGGAAGAAGCAGCACGCGCCAAAGCCATTGGCTCGACCCGCTTCTGCATGGGCGCGGCGTGGAAGCACCCGTCGGCCAAAGACATGCCTTATGTGCTGGAGATGGTCAAAGGGGTGAAGGCCTTGGGCCTGGAAACCTGCATGACCCTGGGCAAGCTCGACCAGGAGCAGACCCAGGCCCTGGCCCAGGCAGGCCTCGACTACTACAACCACAACCTCGACACCTCGCCGGAGTTCTACGGCAGCATCATCACTACGCGCACCTACAGCGAGCGCCTGCAGACCCTGGCCTACGTGCGCGATGCGGGCATGAAGATCTGCTCGGGCGGCATCCTGGGCATGGGCGAGTCGCTGGACGACCGCGCCGGGCTGCTGATCCAGCTGGCCAACCTGCCCGAACACCCCGAGTCGGTGCCGATCAACATGCTGGTCAAGGTGGCCGGTACGCCGCTGGCCGAGGAGGAAGATGTCGACCCGTTCGACTTCATTCGCATGCTGGCCGTAGCCCGCCTGTTGATGCCCAAATCGCATGTGCGCCTGTCTGCCGGCCGTGAGCAGATGAACGAGCAGATGCAGGCCCTGGCCTTCATGGCCGGTGCCAACTCGATTTTCTACGGTGAAAAACTGCTGACCACTGCCAACCCGCAGGCTGACAAGGACATGCAGCTGTTCGCGCGCCTGGGCATCAAGCCTGAAGCACGCGAGGAGCACGCCGACGAAGTGCACCAGGCCGCCATCGAGCAGGCGCTGGTCGAGCAGCGCAGCAGCGAGATGTTCTACAACGCCGCGACCGCCTGAGATGGCTTTCGACCTGGCGGCGCGCCTGGCCGAACGGCGCGCTGCGGACCTGTACCGGCAACGGCCACTGCTGGAAAGCCCGCAGGGCCCGGAGGTGGTGGTCGACGGCCAGCGCTTGCTGGCCTTCTGCAGCAACGATTACCTGGGCCTGGCCAACCACCCCGAGGTGGTTGGCGCCTGGCAGGCCGGTGCCGAGCGCTGGGGTGTCGGTGGCGGTGCGTCGCACCTGGTGATCGGCCATAGCACCCCGCACCACCAGGTCGAAGAGGCGCTGGCTGAACTGACGGGGCGCCCACGTGCGCTGCTGTTTTCCACCGGCTACATGGCCAACCTGGGCGCCATCACCGCGCTGGTGGGGCAGGGCGACACGGTGCTGCAGGACCGCCTGAACCATGCCTCGCTGCTCGATGGCGGGCTGCTCAGCGGTGCGCGGTTCAACCGCTACCTGCACAACGACCTGGCCAGCCTGGCCAGCCGCCTGGACAAGGCCGTTGGCAATACTCTGGTGGTCACTGACGGTGTGTTCAGCATGGACGGCGACCTGGCCGACCTGCCGGCCCTGGCCGAGGTCGCCCGCGCCCGGGGTGCCTGGCTGATGGTCGACGATGCCCATGGCCTGGGCACCCTTGGCGCTCAGGGCGGTGGTATCGTCGAGCACTTCGGCCTGGGCGTGGACGATGTACCGGTGCTGATCGGTACGCTGGGCAAGGCCTGCGGTACTTCCGGTGCCTTTGTTGCCGGGAGCGAGGAACTGATCGAGGCGCTGGTGCAATTCGCCCGCCCCTACATCTACACCACCAGCCAGCCACCGGCACTGGCCTGCGCCACGCTGAAGAGCCTGGAGCTGCTGCGCCGCGAAAGCTGGCGCCGCGAGCACCTGGCCGCGTTGATTCGCCAGTTCCGTGAAGGCGCGCAGCAGATCGGCCTGGAACTGATGGACAGCCCCACACCGATCCAGCCGATCGTGATTGGCGACAGCGCGCAGGCCTTGCGCCTGTCGCGCATGTTGCGCGAGCGCGGCTTGCTGGTCACCGCCATCCGCCCACCGACCGTACCGGCGGGCAGTGCCCGTCTGCGCGTAACATTGAGCGCCGCCCACAGCCAGGCGCAGGTGCAGCTATTGTTGAATGCATTGGCCGAGTGTTATCCACAATTGGAGAACGCCGATGCGTAATCGTCTTGTACTGCTGCCCGGCTGGGGCCTGGGCACTGCCGCACTGGAACCGCTGGCCGCCAGCCTGCGCGCCCAGGACCCCCGTCTGCAGGTAGAGCTGATGCCCCTGCCGGAATTGCCCCACAGCGATGTTGAGGGCTGGCTTGAGCACCTCGACCGTAAATTGCCGGGCGATGTCTGGCTAGGTGGCTGGTCGTTGGGCGGCATGCTCGCCAGCGCCCTGGCACACAAGCGTGGCGACCACTGCTGCGGCTTGCTCACCTTGGCCAGCAACCCCAGTTTCGTTGCCCGTGGCGACTGGCCGCATGGCATGGCCGAAGACACCTTTGGCACTTTCCTCGACGGCTGCCGCAGCCATACCCAAGTCACCCTGAAGCGCTTTCGCAGCTTGTGCAGCGATGGCGCCCAGCAGCCGCGTACCCTGCTGCGCCAGCTGGGTGTCGGCGTACCGGACACCGACCCTCTGTACCTCGCCACCGGCCTTGAAGTGCTGGCCAAGCTGGATACCCGCGAAGCCCTGCAGGCTTACGGCGGCCCGCAACTGCACCTGTTCGCCGGCAGCGATGCGCTGGTGCCGGGCGAGGCAGCCAAGGCCTTGAGCGAGCTGCTGCCCGATGTGGAGGTGGGCCTGGTAGAAGACAGTTCCCACGCCTTCTTGCTGGAGTACCCGCAAGAGCTGGCGGCTGGCATCAAGAGTTTCCTGCATGAGAGTGGCGATGACTGACCTTTCCTGTCCGACCCTGCCCGGCGCTTTGCCCGACAAACGCCAGGTAGCGGCTTCGTTCTCCCGCGCTGCAGCCAGCTACGACAGCGTAGCCGCGTTGCAGCGCGCCGTGGGCTTGAGCCTGTTGGGGCAAATGCCGGCCGGCTGGCAGCCATTGCGCTGGCTGGACCTGGGCAGCGGTACCGGCCATTTCAGCCGTATCCTGGCTGAGCGGTTCGCCCAGTCCAGCGGTGTGGCGGTGGATATCGCCGAAGGCATGCTGCGCCATGCCCGCAATGAACAACGCGGTGCGCACTACCACGTGGCCGGCGACGCCGAGCGTTTGCCATTGCGCGATGCCAGCGTCGACCTGGTGTTCACCAGCCTGGCCGTGCAATGGTGCGACCAGTTCGCCAGTGTGCTGGCCGAAGCGCTGCGGGTACTGCGCCCGGGCGGCGTGCTGGCCTTCAGCAGCCTGTGCGTAGGTACCCTCGACGAACTGCGTGCCAGCTGGCAGGCGGTGGACGGCCTGGTGCATGTAAACCGCTTCCGCCGTTTCGAGGACTACCAGCGCCTGTGTGCCGCCAGCGGTTTTGAGCAGCTTGAGCTGCATCGCTGTGCGCATGTGCTGCATTACCCGGACGTACGCAGCCTGACCCACGAACTGAAGGCGTTGGGCGCGCACAATCTCAACCCTGGGCGACCGTCCGGGTTGACTGGCCGGGCACGCATGCAGGGCCTGTTGCAGGCGTACGAGGCATTTCGCCAGCCTGCCGGGCTGCCAGCCACCTATCAGGTGGTCTATGGTGTGTTGCGCAAGCCACAGGCGTAAGGGGAGCAAGATGAGCAGGGCCTATTTCATCGCCGGTACCGATACCGATGTCGGCAAGACCACCGTCGCGGCCGGTTTGCTGCATGCGGCGCGGTTGCAAGGCTTGAGCACCCTGGGTGCCAAGCCGGTGGCCTCGGGGTGCACGATGACCCCCAAGGGTTTACGCAACAGCGACGCCCAGGCGCTGATTGATGAAAGCACCATCAAGTTGCCGTATGAGCAGGTCAACCCGTATGCGTTTGAGCCTGCGATCGCGCCGCATGTGGCAGCACGCGAGGCGGGGGTGACATTGGACGTGCCAGCGCTGCTGGCGGCTATACGCAATGTGCTGCAACAAAATGCCGATTTCACCTTGGTCGAGGGGGCTGGGGGCTGGCGTGTGCCGCTTTCGGGGCTGGAGAACCTTTCAGATCTGGCGGTGGCCCTGCAGTTGCCGGTGATTCTGGTGGTGGGGGTGCGGCTGGGGTGTATCAGCCATGCCTTGCTCAGCGCCGAGGCGATCGAGCGCGACGGGCTGCAGTTGGCAGGCTGGGTGGCGAACATCATCGAGCCGCGCACTTCACGGCTTGAAGAGAACCTGGCCAGCCTGGCCGAGCGCTTGCCAGCGCCTTGCCTGGGGCGGGTGCCCAAGCTGAAGCAGGCCAGTGCAGACAAGGTGGCTGAGCATTTGCAGCTGGATTTGCTGGATTAGGTGCTGGAATACTCAGGGCCTATCAACTGGCACCGGGCCATTAGCGATTTAAACGGGCCTTTTTACCGACGGCCTGTTTTAATGGGTTGTGTTCCTATCCAGCGTCAATGGAGTCCTGACATGGAAATCACCGGTAGCTCCGCCTATTACGCGGGCCTGAGCGCTATACAAGCCGGCCAGAACCGCGTCGATCAGGCTGCCAGCCAGATCGCCAACACCACCGCCGAACGTACCGCCACCAGCCAGTCCAGCGACTTCCAGGCCGAACGCCTGCGTGCGGTCGACCGCAGCCAGCAGATGGACCTGGCCACCAGCCTGGTGCAACAGGCGGTCGGCAAGACCGAAGTCGAGCTTGGCGCAAAGGTCGTCAAGGCATCCGACGAAATGCTCGGCCGGATCATCGATACCTACGCCTGACAGAGTGCCGATTTCGAATAACACATAGCCCCTGTAGGAGCGGGCGTGCCCGCGAAAGCGTCAGCTCAGGCAACCCATTGCCTGGCCGGGCCCTTTCGCGGGCATGCCCGCTCCCACAGGGTATTGTTTTTATTGAGCTTGGCATAAACGCCATTTTTCGCGGCGTAAATGGCACTATCGTCCCTCCTTGACAGAAGCCGGAGCTAAACGTAAGTTTCAAACAACTGTTTGACAGACGCCGCGGCGCACGCGGGTCACCCCACAGAACTCACCTAGAGGTTCATCGCAATGCCTGACTACAAAGCCCCCTTGCGTGATATCCGCTTCGTTCGCGACGAGCTGCTCGGTTACGAGGCGCACTATCAGAGCCTGCCGGGTTGCCAGGACGCAACGCCCGACATGGTCGACGCGATTCTTGAAGAAGGTGCGAAGTTCTGTGAGCAGGTGCTGGCGCCGCTGAACCGTGTGGGTGACCAGGAAGGCTGCATCTGGAGCGAGTCGGGCGTGAAAACCCCAACCGGCTTCAAGGCGGCTTACGAACAATTCGTCGAAGGCGGCTGGCCCAGCCTGGCACATGATGTGGAACACGGCGGCCAGGGCCTGCCAGAGTCGCTGGGCCTGGCCCTGAGCGAGATGGTCGGTGGTGCGAACTGGTCGTGGGGCATGTACCCGGGCCTGTCCCACGGCGCCATGAACACCATTTCTGCGCACGGCACCGCCGAGCAGCAGCACACCTACCTGACCAAGCTGGTGTCGGGCGAATGGACCGGCACCATGTGCCTGACCGAGCCACACTGCGGTACCGACCTGGGCATGCTGCGCACCAAGGCCGAACCGCAGGCTGACGGCAGCTACAAGGTGTCGGGCACCAAGATCTTCATTTCCGCCGGTGAGCACGACATGGCCGAGAACATCGTGCATATCGTTCTCGCGCGCCTGCCGGATGCTCCGGCCGGTACCAAGGGCATTTCGCTGTTCATCGTGCCGAAGTTCCTGCCCAATGCCGAAGGCGGTGTGGGTGAGCGCAATGGCGTGAGCTGCGGCTCGATCGAACACAAGATGGGCATCCACGGCAACGCCACCTGCGTGATGAACTTCGATGGCGCCACCGGCTACCTGATCGGCCCGGCCAACAAAGGCCTGAACTGCATGTTCACCTTCATGAACACCGCGCGCCTGGGTACCGCGCTGCAGGGCCTGGCCCACGCCGAAGTCGCGTTCCAGGGTGGCCTGAAGTACGCCCGCGAGCGTTTGCAGATGCGCTCCCTGACCGGCCCCAAGGCACCGGACAAGGCCGCCGACCCGATCATCGTCCACCCGGACGTGCGCCGCATGCTGCTGACAATGAAAGCGTTCGCCGAGGGCAACCGCGCGATGGTCTACTTCACCGCCAAGCAGGTGGACATCGTCAAGTACAGCCAGGATGAAGAAGAGCGCAAGAAGGCCGATGCCCTGCTGGCCTTCCTCACCCCGATCGCCAAGGCGTTCATGACCGAAGTCGGTTTCGAAGCGGCCAACCATGGCGTGCAGATCTATGGCGGTCACGGCTTCATCGCCGAGTGGGGCATGGAGCAGAACGTGCGTGATAGCCGTATCTCGATGCTGTACGAGGGCACCACGGGCATCCAGGCCCTCGACCTGCTCGGCCGCAAGGTGCTGATGACTCAGGGCGAAGCGCTGAAGGGCTTCACCAAGATCGTGCACAAGTTCTGCCAGGCGCAGGAAGGTGTCGAGGCGGTCAAGGAGTTCGTCGAGCCGCTGGCAGCCATCAACAAGGAATGGGGCGAGCTGACCATGAAAGTGGGCATGGCTGCCATGAAAGACCGCGAAGAAGTGGGTGCGGCCTCCGTCGATTACGTGATGTATTCCGGCTACGCCTGCCTGGCCTACTTCTGGGCCGACATCGCCCGCCTGGCCGCTGAAAAGCTGACCGCCGGCACCAGCGAAGCGGCGTTCTACACCGCCAAGCTGCAGACCGCGCGCTTCTACTTCCAGCGCATCCTGCCGCGTACCCGCACGCATGTGGCGGCCATGCTGTCGGGCGCCAACAACCTGATGGACATGGACGAAGAGAGCTTCGGCCTGGCGTACTGATTCAACCGCTGTTGCCAGAACCCGCCTGCCCTCACCGGCAGGCGGGTTTTTTTGTTCAGGCCCAGGCCACTCGACAACCCTGGCCGATTTGAAATTCAACTGTTCGGGTACGCTGCCGATGAAATAAGGGCACAATGCCACTATTGATCTGCCGGGTCGGAGATTACCCTTGTTTCGTTTTAACGCTGTACGTGCCAGCCATTTCCTGCCCTCGCTGCTGCTGCTGTTGGCAGGGCTCGCCGCAGCTTATGTGAGAGACCTCAGTGTGTTTTTCACATCGCTGTTCAATGTTCTGCCCACCTTGGTGCTGCTGCTGGGTGGCGCTTACTGCGCGGTGTATCGTCGCCAACGTGAGCTGTTTCTGATGCTTACGGTATACATCGCCTACTTTCTGCTCGACACCCAGACCGACTTCTACCGCGACCACGGCCGTGTGCGCGAGGATGCAGCGGTGGTCTTCCACCTGGTATGCCTGCTGTTGCCGGCATTGTTCGGCCTGTATGGTGCCTGGCAGGAGCGCACCCACCTGCTGCAAGACCTGGTGGCCCGTGGCGCCGTGCTGTTTGCCGTGGGCAGCGTGGCAGTGGCCCTGGAGCAAAGCTACCCCGAGGCGCTGTTGACCTGGTTGGCGGAGATTCGCTGGCCGACCTTGCATGGCCAGTGGATGAGCCTGATCCAGTTGGCCTACCCGCTGGTCGCGGGGGTGTTCATCCTGCTGGTGGTGCAGTACCTGCGCGCGCCGAGGCCGTTGCACGCGGCCCAGATCATCGGCCTGCTGGGCATTTTCTGGATGCTGCCGCAAACGTTCATCCTGCCGTTCACGCTGAACATCATGTGCAGCCAGGTGATGTTGATGATCGCCGCAGCAGTTGCGCACGAGGCCTACCAGATGGCCTTCCGCGACGAGCTGACCGGTTTGCCCGGCCGGCGTGCGTTGAACGAGCGCATGCAGCGGCTGGGTCGCAACTATGTCATCGCCATGACCGACGTTGACCACTTCAAGAAATTCAACGACACGCACGGTCACGATGTCGGCGATCAGGTGTTGCGCCTGGTGGCCAGCCGTTTGGCCAAGGTCACCGGTGGTGGGCGTGCCTACCGCTATGGGGGAGAGGAGTTCGCCTTGGTGTTCGCGGGCAAGACCGCCGAGGAATGCGTGCCCCATGTGGAAGCGGTGCGCGAGGTGATCGCCAACTATGTGATGCACCTGCGCGACAAGTACAACCGCCCGCAAGACGATACCGCCGGGCGCCAACGCCGCGCCGGCAGCAGCGGCGGCACAGTTTCGGTGACCATCAGCATTGGCGTTGCCGAGCGCCAGGCCGATCACCGTAACCCCGAAGCCGTGCTCAAGTCGGCCGACCAGGCGCTCTACGACGCCAAAGGCGCAGGGCGCAATTGTGTGGTGGTGCATGGCCAGCAATCGCGGCGTGGGGCTGTACGTACTGCGTGACCAAAATAGACTAAGCGGTCTATTGATGACCCTATGTCTCGTAAATGTTGTTCGGTTACACTGGCATCAACCCCAGTGTCGCGGTACCCCGAGACCGCCCAGCCCCCACTTGCGAGAGGTTGTCATGGCTGACTATAAAGCGCCCGTGCGCGACATGCGCTTCGTACTGAATGAAGTGTTCAACGTGGCTGAGCAGTGGGCGCAATTGCCCGGGCTGGCCGAAGTCGTCGATGCCGATACGGCCATGGCCGTACTGGAGGAGGCTGGCAAGGTGACCGCCAAGACCATCGCACCGCTCAGCCGCACGGCCGATGAAGAGGGCTGCCACTGGGACAATGGCGCGGTGCGCACACCGGCCGGCTTCATCGAGGCCTACAACACCTACGCCGAAGGTGGCTGGGTGGGCGTGGGTGGCGACCCGCTGTTTGGCGGCATGGGTATGCCCAAGGCCATTTCGGCGCAGGTCGAGGAAATGGTCAATGCCTCGAGCCTGGCCTTTGGCCTGTACCCGATGCTGACCGCCGGCGCCTGCCTGTCGATCAACGCCCACGCCAGCGAGGCGCTGAAGGAAAAGTACCTGCCCAACATGTACGCCGGTGTATGGGCTGGCTCCATGTGCCTGACCGAACCGCATGCGGGTACCGACCTCGGCATCATCCGCACCAAGGCCGAGCCACAGGCGGACGGCAGCTACAAGGTCAGCGGCACCAAGATCTTCATCACCGGCGGCGAGCACGACCTGACCGAGAACATCATCCACCTGGTGCTGGCCAAGTTGCCGGATGCGCCGGCGGGGCCGAAGGGCATCTCGCTGTTCCTGGTGCCCAAGTTCATGGTGAACGAGGATGGCAGCCTCGGTGCGCGCAACCCGGCCACCTGTGGCTCCATCGAGCACAAGATGGGCATTCAGGCGTCGGCTACCTGCGTCATGAACTTCGACGAGGCTGTGGGCTATATCGTCGGTGAGCCGAACAAAGGCCTGGCAGCCATGTTCACCATGATGAACTACGAGCGCCTGGGGGTGGGTATACAGGGGCTGGCGACGGCCGAGCGTTCCTACCAGAATGCCGTGGAGTACGCGCGCGACCGTTTGCAAAGCCGTGCCCCCACCGGCCCGCAAGCCAAGGACAAAGCCGCCGACCCGATCATCGTCCACCCGGATGTGCGGCGCATGCTGTTGACCATGAAGGCACTCATCGAGGGCGGCCGCGCGTTTTCCACCTATGTGGCCATGCAACTGGACAGTGCCAAGTACAGCGAAGACCCTGGCGTGCGCAAACGCAGCGAAGAACTGGTGGCATTGCTTACGCCGGTGGCCAAGGCCTTCCTGACCGACCTGGGCCTGGAGTGCGCGGTGCACGGCCAACAAGTCTTCGGCGGGCATGGCTACATCCGTGAATGGGGCCAGGAGCAACTGGTGCGTGATGTGCGCATCACCCAGATCTACGAGGGCACCAACGGCATTCAGGCCCTCGACCTGATGGGGCGCAAGGTGGTGGCCAGCGGCGGCGCCTACTACACGCTGTTCTCCGACGAAATTCGCCAGTTCATGGCCAGTGCGGGTAGCGAGCTGGATGAGTTCACCCGCCCTCTGGGTGCTGCGCTCGGCCAGCTGGATGGGCTGACTGAATGGGTACTGCAGCAGGCCAAGGGCAACCCGAATGAAATTGGCGCAGCATCGGTCGAGTACCTGCATGCCTTTGGTTATGTCGCCTATGGCTACATGTGGGCATTGATGGCGCGGGCGGCGAAGGCGGGGGAGGGCGACGAGGCGTTTTATTCGGGCAAGCTGGGCACGGCGCGGTTCTACTTCGCGCGCTTGCTGCCACGGGTGGATTCGCTGGTGGCCTCGGTGAAGGCGGGCAGTGAGTCGCTTTACCTGCTGGATGCCGAACAGTTCTAGCTGATTCAGGGGCCGCACAGCGGCCCCTGTGCTTCGCGTATCTGCGAATGCCTCTCTTGTGTAAGCCTTTTCCTACACAACGTGGTGACTTTTCACCACTGTTCTCAGATTGGATCCACGGCTAATCTTTACCACATGGACGTTGCGCAGGAAGCGCAAAGGACAGATCAAGGATGGCGACGAAGGACCACCTGCCAGGATGGCGGGGCGATACGGATGTCACAGGGAAACAGTCTGGAAAACCCCGCTTCGGCGGGGTTTTCTTTGCGCGCGTGTTTTATCAGGCCAGCACATCCAGCGGTGATGCGCCCAGCTGTCGCGCGTCTGTCTCTTCTTCCAGCAGCGTACGCAGCAGTTCGACCGATGCCTGCTGGCGCTGGGCATCGCGGAACACCAGCCCTACCTTCAACGGTACTCGCGGCTCGCTCAGCGGCTTCCACAACAGCCCTGGGTCGTCCTCGGCGGCGTCTTTGGCCCGGCCTGGCAGAATGGTTGCCAGCGCGGTGTGCGCCAGGCTGTCGAGAATACCCGCCATGTTGTTCATCTCGGCCTGCACCTGCGGCCGCCGGCCCTGGCTGGCTAACTGGGCCTGCCAGATCTGGCGGATCTGAAACTCCTCGCCCAGCATCAGCATGGGCAACTCGGCCGCCTGGCGGATGGACACCTTCTTGAAATCCTTCAGTGGGTGGGTGGCGGGTATCACCAATTGCAGCTCGTCCTCGTACAGCAACAGGCCATGCAGGCCGGGCTGGCGTGGCGGCAGGTAGCTGATGCCGATGTCCAGGTTACCGCTGAGCAGGCGCCGCTCGATCTCCAGCCCCGATAACTCGTAGATCTGCACCACCAGGTGGGGTTGGGCCTTGCGCAGCCGTTCGAGCAATTGCGGCACCAGGCTGGGGCGTACCGTTTGCAGCACACCGATGGCCAAGGTGCGCAAAGACTGGCCCTTGAAGTTGCGCATGGCCTCGTGGGCACGCTGCAGGCCATCGAGCAGCGGCAGGGCATGGTTGTACAGGGTATGGGCCGCCAGGGTCGGCAGCAGGCGCTTGTTGCTGCGCTCGAACAGGCTCAGGTCCAGGCTGTGTTCCAGTTGGCGGATCTGTTGTGAAAGCGCTGGCTGTGACAGCGACAGGCGCTCGGCGGCGCGGCCGACGTGGCCCTCTTCGTACACCGCGACGAAATAACGCAGTTGGCGTAAATCCATAAGTGATGCTTATCAAAATTGCTGGAAAATCGAAATGGCGGTAACCCCTCGTGGCGCCTAGTCTATCGCCGTATTCCAACGGGTTACAGCGCTGAATCAGTCGATTGTTACCGTGGATGAGAAACACTTTTGATAGGCAAGACAAAATAATGAGCGGCGGCGCCAAGACCGCCCTGTGCTCGCCCCTTACCGTGCATTGGCTGGAGCCCCGATGAACCTGTTCAACCTGCGCCGCTCGGCCCCGACCGCCGCGGCCGAGCCCAAGCCTGTGCCGGTGCGTGTGCCACCTGCTGCCGAGTTGTCGCGTGACTGCCTGATGCCCGGGACCGAACGGCCTGCGCAGGTGTTCGTGCGCGGGCAGGGCTCCTGGTTGTGGGACGATGCCGGGCATGCCTACCTGGACTTCACCCAGGGCGGCGCAGTGAACAGCCTGGGCCATAGCCCCAGCGTGCTGGTCAAGGCGTTGGGCAGCCAGGCCCAGGCGCTGATCAACCCAGGCGCGGGGTTTCATAGCCGTGGCCTGCTGGCGCTGGCCAACCGCCTGTGCCAGAGCACCGGTAGCGACCAGGCCTACCTGCTCAACAGCGGTGCCGAAGCCTGTGAAGGGGCGATCAAGCTGGCGCGCAAGTGGGGCCAACTGCACCGCAGTGGCGCCTATCACATCATCACCGCCAGCCAGGCCTGCCATGGCCGCAGCCTGGGCGCGCTGTCGGCGTCCGACCCATTGCCCTGCAACCGCTGTGAACCGGGCCTGCCCGGGTTCAGCAAGGTGCCGTTCAATGACCTGGCGGCGCTGCACGCCGAAGTGGATTCGCGCACTGTGGCCATCATGCTGGAGCCGGTGCAGGGCGAGGCCGGGGTAATTCCGGCGAGCCGCGAGTACCTCAAGGGCGTGGAAACCCTCTGTCGTGAGCTGGGCATCCTGCTGATCCTCGATGAGGTACAGACCGGCATCGGGCGCTGTGGCGCATTGTTGGCCGAGGAGACCTATGGCGTGCGTGCCGACATCATCACCCTGGGTAAAGGCCTGGGCGGTGGTGTGCCACTGGCCGCGTTGCTGGCCCGCGGTACGGCGTGCTGCGCCGAACCGGGCGAGCTGGAGGGCAGCCACCACGGCAATGCGCTGATGTGCGCTGCGGGCCTGGCCGTGCTGGATACCGTACTGGAGCCCGGCTTCTTCGGCCAAGTGCAGGACCACGGCCGCCACCTGCGCGACGGCCTGAGCCGCCTGGCTGGGCGTTATGGGCAGGGCGAAGTACGCGGGCAAGGGCTACTGTGGGCGCTGCAGCTGAAGGAAAACCAGGCGCGCGAACTGGTGGCTGCCGCCCTGCACGAAGGCTTGCTGCTCAATGCCCCACAAGCGGATGTGGTGCGTTTCTCTCCGGCGCTGACCGTGAGCAAGGGCAATATCGACGAAATGCTGCTGCGCCTGGCACGCGCCTTTGCCCGCCTGCATGCGCAGCAGCATGCGCGCCGCGAAGTGTCGGCCTAAGTGTCGGGGTAAGTGGCACGTTAACCAATTCTACGAACCGTCTGGCGTTCCTGCGCATCGCCCCTGGCCTGTTCCATTCGGCCCGGGGCGTTTTTTTTGCCTGTGGAACCTCCAGGACCAGCGGCTAGTCTGTGTTGTAACCCCTTCAGGAGAGACTCGCATGGACTTTATCCGCATCATCATCGCCATTATCTTGCCGCCGCTCGGGGTGTTTCTGCAGGTTGGGTTTGGCGGGGCGTTCTGGCTGAACATTCTGCTGACCCTGCTGGGGTACATTCCAGGGATCGTGCATGCGGTGTACATCATCGCCAAGCGTTAGCCTGCCCAGGCTTCATTACCGGCAAGCCGGGTTCCCACAGGTTGGTGCAGCATTTAACCCCTTCGCTGTACCTGTGGGAGATT
>NZ_AEWE02000133.1:0-8726 GCF_000190455.2 Pseudomonas sp. TJI-51 | reverse complement strand
CGCAAGATCTGGCTGGCGGGGCTGGGTATCTATTCGAAGATCGACCAGGACGGCCCCAAGCTTTTCGACTCGCTGGTGAAAGATGGCGAGAAGGCCGAAAAGCAGGCCAAGAAGAGCGCCGAAGATGTGGCCGAAAGCGCCAAGTCTTCGACCACTTCGCGGGTGTCCGGCGTGAAGGACCGGGCGCTGGGCAAGTGGAGCGAACTCGAAGAGGCTTTCGATAAACGCCTGAACAGCGCCATCTCGCGCCTGGGTGTACCGAGCCGCAACGAAATCAAGGCCCTGCACCAACAGGTAGACAGCCTGACCAAGCAGATCGAGAAGCTGACCGGTGCCTCGGTGGCGCCGGTTTCGTCGCGTGGGGCCGCAGCCAAGCCGGCAGCCAGCAAGGCGGCAGCCAAGCCACTGGCCAAGGCGGCAGCGGCCAAACCCGCAGCCAAAACCGCTGCGGCGAAACCTGCAGCCAAGGCGGCCGCGGCAAAACCTGCGGCTGCCAAACCTGCAAGCAAGGCGGCAGCAGCGAAACCCGCCGCCAAGCCTGCGGCAAAGCCGGCAGCAGCCTAACCGGCAGCAGCCAGGAAGCCTGCAGCGAAGAAAGCACCGGCCAAGCCGGCGGCCAGCGCCGCACCTGCCGCAACCGACGCCCCGGCCCCGGCTGCAGCCCCGGCCAGCAACACGCCGTCGGCGGCCAACGGGACCGGTACCCTGATCTGATACCGCAACGCCCTCTTCGCGGGTGGCCCCGCGCCTACAGGTTCAGCACAACCTTGTAGGCGCGGGTTCACCCGCGAATGCGTTGGCGGCGGCAGCACAGCCCCTGCAGGGCTAGTCCTCCAGATACTTCATCGCCAACTGCTCGGCTGCCCCCCGGGCCTGAGCCTGCAGGTGCGGCGCCACCAGCATCATCACCTGGTACACCACGATTCCCACATCCCCTGCGCGCCCCAGCACCCGCTGGTAATCCAGCGAGAACAGCAGCGTCAGGGTGATCTGTTCCACCAGTTGCCCCAAGGCCTGGGTGTCACTCTGTACCAGGCCCTGGCCCTTGAGGCTGGCCAGCAGTGCCGCCAGCGTGCGCTTCAGGGCGTTGATCAGGCTGCGCATGCCGCGGGCCAGCTTGGGCAGGCGCCCGGTCAGGTTCGACAGGTCCTGGAACAGAAACCGGTACTGCGCCATGTGCTCGACGATCAGGTGCAGGAACAGCCAGTAGTCCTCGGCATCCAGGCGCACTTCCAGCGGCGGGTCCAGCAGCGGCATCAGCGCTTCTTCGAAGCGCTCGAACAACCCCAGTACCAGGGGCTCCTTGCCGTGGAAGTGGTAGTAGAGGTTGCCCGGGCTGATACCCAGCTCGTTGGCAATCTCCAGGGTCGATACGTTCGGCTCGCCCTGCTGGTTGAACAGCTGCAGGGCGCACTCAAGGATACGATCGCGGGTTTTCATCCGGTCGGTCTGCTCATCGGGTCAGCACATAGGTGCCGGGCGCAGGGGCCAAGGGCGGGTGGGTGGCGTTGCCCAGGTCGTTGCGTGGCGCCTTGAGCGGCCCGGAGCGCTGGGTGATCCACGCCAGCCACAACGGCCACCAGCTACCCTCGCTGCGCGTAGCCTCGTGGAACCAGGCGCGCGGGTCACTGCTCAGGCTGGGGTTGGTCAGGTAATAGGCCTTGGGGTTGCCTGGCGGGTTGATGATGCTCTGGATATGCCCGCTGTTGGCCAGCACGAAGCGGCGCTCACCGCCCAGCAGCAAGGCCGACCGGTACACCGCGTCCCAAGGGGTGATGTGGTCGTTGCTGCCGGCAACGGTAAAACTGTCCACGCTGACCTGTTGCAGGTCGATTGGCGTGCCGCAGACCTCCAGCCCGGCCGGGTAGGTCAACGGGTTGAGCTTGAAGAAATCCAGCAGGTCGCCATGCAATGCGGCAGGCAGGCGCGTGCTGTCGGCGTTCCAGTAGAGAATGTCGAACGCAGGCGGTGTCTTGCCGAGCAGGTAGTTGTTGACCCAGTAGTTCCAGATCAGGTCGTTGGGGCGCATCCAGGCAAACACCCGCGCCACTTCGGCGCCGTCCAGCACGCCGCGCTGGTGAGAGCGGCGTTTGGCTGCCTGCAGGGTCTGCTCGTCGGCGAACAGGCTGGCCGGGCTGTCGAACTTGCTGTCCAGCAGGCTGACCAGGTAGGTGGCACTGCGCACCCGGCGCAACTGGTTCCTGGCTTGCAGGTGGCCTTGCAAGGCGGCCATGGTCAGGCCGCCGGCGCAAGCGCCCATGAGGTTGGGGTCGCGGTTGCCGCTGATGCGGCGGCAGGCATCCAGGGCTTCTTCCAGCGCCTGCACGTAGCTGGACAGGCCCCATTCACGGTGGCGCGGGTCTGGGTTGCGCCAGCTGACCATGAACACCTGCAAGTTGTTCTTGAGCATGTACTGGACGAAGCTGTTGTTCGTGCTCAGGTCGAAGATATAGAACTTGTTGATCTGCGGCGGCACCACCAACAGCGGGCGGCTGTGCTGTTTTTCACTCATCGGCCGGTACTGGATCAGCTCCAGCAGCTCGTTGCGAAATACCACGGCCCCAGGGGTGGCGGCCAGGTTGCGGCCCACGTCGAAGGCCCGCTCATCGACCTGGCGCGGCAGGCCATCGTTGTGGCGCAGGTCTTCGAGCAGGTGGGCCAGGCCGCGCACCAGGCTCTGGCCACCGGTGTTGAACAGTTCCTTCACGGCCAGCGGGTTGAGCAGCGAGTTGCTGGGGGCCAGCGCATCGTTGAGCAGGTTGAACAGAACGTGGGCGCGGGCCCGGTCATCGTCATGCAGCTGGCTTTCGTCGATCCACTGGCGGGTCTGCTGCTGCCAGGCCAGGTAGGCTTGCAGGCCTCGGCGGTAGAACGGGTTCAGGCTCCATGCAGGGTCGCTGAACCGGTTGTCACGCGGGTTGGGTTGAAGCGGTGAATCGCCCAGCATCACCCGCCCCAGTTGCCCGCCAAGGGCCAGCAGGTGATGGGCGGTATGCAACGGGTGGCGCAGCCCGTGGCGGCCGACATTGCGTAGCGTGGCCAGCAGGTCGCGGCCGCGCAGGCCGAGCATGGCATGCTGCACGGTCATTCTGCCGGCAGGGAGCGTTTGCGATCCTTTGGCCGGTTTGTCTGTCATGGCAACACTCCCTTGTCTGACCCATTGCGCGTTTTAGCCCCTTTCGCGGTGCTGGCGCTTACCCTCCCGAGGCCGGGCGCGGGTGCATCACGGCGCGCTGACGTTCTTGCTGCAGGAACTTCATGATGATTGGCGCGACAGCCTCGGCTCGGGTAATCAGGAACAAATGGCCGTCGTCGATAATATGTAGCTCGGCGTTGGGAATCCGCCAGGCCAGCAGGCGCATGTTAACCAGCGGGATCAGCGGGTCGTCGTCGCCCGCCAGTACCAGGGTCGGCTGCTGGATCTTGTGCAGCCAGTGAATGCTGGTCCAGCCCAGGCCGGCGAACAGCTGCCAGTAGTAGCCCATCTTGCCGCCGGAGCGCACCTTGGCTGCGTGGTGCATGGCCAGCTCTGGGTCCCGGCGAAAACCGCCGCCGTAGATCAGCGGGGCAATGCGCAAGACATGGGACGGCTGCACATAGCGCCTGGGGCTGGCCATCATCCACAGCACCTTGGGCTTGCCGGGTACCATCACGGCACCGGCGGCAGTGGCGGCGAGTATCAGCTTCCTGCAGCGTTCGGGGTAGTCGTGGGCGAACTGCTGGGCCAGGGCGCCGCCCCAGGACACCCCAATCACATTGACCTGGCCGTAATCGAGGTAATCGAGCATCCGTGCCGTCAGCTTGGCCAGCCCGGGGAAGCGATACGGGTGGCGCGGGGTGGACGAGCCGCCGACACCGGGTACGTCGAAAGCGATCACTTCCAGGTCCGGGTCCAGTGCTTCGATGAACGGGAATACCAGCTCCAGGTTGGCGCCGATGCCATTGAAGATCAGCAGCGGCGTCAAGTGCGGCTTGCCGGGGCGGACGGCGGTGCGGATGGACTGGTTGTCCAGCTCGACGGTCCGGAAGATATACGGTTGCGTCATGCGCGTGACTCTTGGGTGAAATGAACACCGTGGCGCCCTGAGGGCCGCCACGGCGCTGCCACTCAACGCTCGTGAACGTAGGTGCCTGGGGCCGCCTCGCCCGCAGCATAGGCACGGTTGCCCAGGCGGGTCGGCGCTTTTTTCAGTTCGCCTGCGCGCTCGGCCAGCCAGCCTTGCCAGTGCAGCCACCAGGAGTCGGCATGCTTGGTGGCATTTTCCTGCCAGGCAAGCGGATCACCCGGGCGGTCGTCACCGGTCATGAAGCGTGCCTTGGGGTTGCCCGGCGGGTTGAGAATGCTCTGGATATGCCCGCTGTTGGACAGCACGAACTCGATCTTGCCCCCGAACAGGTGGGCCGAGCGGTAGCACGACTGCCACGGGGTAATGTGGTCAGCGGTACCCGCCACGCTGAAAATGTCGCACTGCACGTTTTTCAGGTCGATGGGGGTGCCGCACACTTCCAGGGCGTTGGGGCGCGTCAGCGGGTTGGTCTTGAACATTTCGATCAGGTCGCCATGGAAGGCGGCGGGCAGGCGCGTGGTGTCGTTGTTCCAGAACAGGATGTCGAACACCGGCGGCTCGTTGCCGAGCAGGTAGTTGTTCACCCAGTAGTTCCAGATCAGGTCGTTGGGGCGCATCCAGGCGAACACCTTGGCCATCTCGCTGCCTTCCAGCACACCGGCCTGGTAGGAGTGGCGCTTGGCGGCTTCCAGGGTCTGCTCGTCGACGAACAGCGCCACCTGGGTATCCATCGTAGTGTCCAGCACGCTGACCAGCAGGGTCAGGGCATTGATCTTGTGCTCGCCGAGGGCTGCGTAGTGCCCTACCAGTGCCGTGCAGGTGATGCCGCCAGAGCAGGCACCGAGCATGTTCAGGTCCTTGCTGCCGGTAATCGCCAATACGGCGTCGACGGCTTCCTTGAGTGCGTCGATGTAGGTGGACAAGCCCCATTCACGCTGGGCCTTGGTCGGGTTGCGCCAGCTGATGATGAAGGTTTGCTGCTGCGAGCGCAGGCAAAAACGAGCCAGGCTCTTTTCCGGGCTCAGGTCGAATACGTAGAACTTGTTGATCTGCGGCGGCACCACCAGCAGTGGCCGGGCGTGCACCTGTTCGGTGATCGGGCTGTACTGGATCAGTTCCAGCACATCATTGCGGTACACCACCGCGCCTTCGCTGGTGCCCAGGTTCTTGCCCACCTCGAAGGCGTCCATGTTCACCTGGCTAGGCATGCCGCCGTTGTTGACCATGTCCTTGGCCAGGTTGGACAAGCCGTCGAGCAGGCTCTTGCCACCGGTCTCGAAGAAGCGCTTGACCGCCGCCGGGTTGGACAAGGTGTTGGTCGGCGCCATGGCTTCGGTCATCAGGTTGATGACGAACTGGCCGCGGCTGATGTCCTGAGGTGACAGGTCACTGCTGCCGATCCAGTCCTGCAGTTCGTTGCGCCAGGCCAGATACGTCTGCAGGTAGCGGCGGTACAGCGGGTTGCTGCTCCAGGCCGGGTCGTTGAAGCGTCGGTCGTCGCTACCCGGGGCCAGGCTGGATTTGCCCAGCAGGACGTTTTTCAGTTCCAGGCCAAAATGGGCCACATGCTTTGCGCTGTGCAGCGGTTGGCGCACGGCCTGGCGCAATACGGTGCGTGCCGAACTCAACAGGTCTTTGCGGCGAATGCCGATGATCGGGTTCAGCCCCAGGGTGTTTTCCGAGGCCTGCCGCTGCAGCTCATCGTTGTTCTTGTTACTCATCTACGACGCTCCGTTGTCCTGAGACGAGTACCGGTTGCTGTGACGGGGGCACAGCCCTGAGCCCGGTACTGCTACTCGGGTGACCAGTGATAAGGAACAGCGGTGCTGCGGGGTTCTGTATACCTGCAGCGTGATGCAGGGAACTTGCCACTCACATTGGTTACCCGACTTTCATGTAATGCGCAAGACAGCCCGTCACTGGGCCGTCTGTCAGCCACTCAAACAGATGGATCTAGAAAATGCGCTCTAAACCTTGCAGCCCTTGCGCTAGAGCATGAATTTGACGACCGACTCAGCCGGGTCGCGGGACTTGCCGGCCTTGTGCAGCTCGTCGAGGTATTCGGCCCACAGCTCGTTTTGGCGCAGGCACAGCTGTTCCAGGTATTCCCAGGTGAACAGGCCGCTGTCATGGCCGTCGTCGAAGGTCAGTTTCAGTGCATATTGGCCGGCTGGCTCGATGCCGCTGAGGCCGACGTTGAGCTTGCCGACTTGCAGAATGGGGTTGCCGTGGCCCTGGACCTCGGCGGAGGGGGAGTGCACGCGCAGGAACTCGGCGGGCAGGGTGTAGACCTCACCGGGCGCATAGGTAAGGCTGAGGGTTTTCGAGGCTTTGTGCAGGTTGATGGCGGTGGGCATGCGGGCCATGGGCTGACTCTCTTCTTGGCGACAAGAGTCAAGCTTCAAGCTTCGAGCCTCAAGCTGCAAGAGGAGATGGCCAAGACATGTAACGGCCATGTTTTGCGGTGCTGCAAGCGACGTCGAACAGCTCGTCGCTTGCAGCTTGCCGCTTACAGGATGTAACGCGACAGGTCTTCGTTCTGCGCCAGCTCACCCAGGTGGCTGTTCACATAGGCCGCGTCGATCTGGATCGGCGTTTCGTCATGGGCGCTGGCCAGGTCACCGGCACTGAACGACACCTCTTCAAGCAGGCGCTCCAGCAGGGTATGCAGGCGACGGGCACCGATGTTCTCGGTTTTCTCGTTGACCTGATAGGCAATTTCGGCCAGGCGCTTGATGCCGTCGGCGACGAACTCGATGTTCAGGCCTTCGGTTTTCAGCAGCGCCTGGTACTGCTCGGTCAGCGAAGCGTGCGGCTCGCGCAAAATACGCTCGAAGTCTTCCGGGGTCAGTGCCTTGAGCTCTACACGGATCGGCAGGCGGCCTTGCAGCTCGGGTACCAGGTCGCTGGGCTTGCTCAGGTGGAACGCGCCCGAGGCAATGAACAGGATGTGGTCGGTCTTGACCATACCCAGCTTGGTGTTGACGGTGCAGCCTTCGATCAGCGGCAGCAGGTCGCGCTGCACGCCTTCACGGGACACATCGGCACCGCCGACATTACCGCGCTTGGCGACCTTGTCGATTTCGTCGATGAACACGATACCGTGCTGCTCGACCGCCTCCAGGGCCTTGGCCTTGAGCTCTTCCTCGTTGACCAGGCGGCCCGCTTCTTCATCGCGGACCATCTTCAGCGCTTCTTTGACCTTCAGCTTGCGCGCCTTGCGCTTGCCCTTGCCCATGTTGGCGAACAGACTTTGCAGCTGGTTGGTCATTTCTTCCATGCCGGGCGGCGCGGCAATTTCGACACCTACGGCATCGGCGACTTCGATCTCGATTTCCTTGTCATCCAGCTGGCCTTCGCGCAGGCGCTTGCGGAACAGCTGGCGGGTGTTGGAGTCGCTACTGGTCTGCGCGGCTTCCTCGTTGAAGCTGGTCACCCTCGCCTGCGGCAGCAGGGCATCGAGGATACGGTCTTCGGCGGCGTCTTCGGCGCGGTGGCGCACGCGGATGATCTCCTGCTCGCGCAGCATCTTCAGTGCGGCATCGGCCAAGTCGCGGATGATCGACTCGACGTCACGGCCGACGTAGCCGACTTCGGTGAACTTGGTGGCTTCGACCTTGAGGAACGGGGCGTTGGCCAGCTTGGCCAGGCGGCGGGCGATTTCGGTCTTGCCGACACCGGTCGGGCCGATCATCAGGATGTTCTTCGGCGTCACTTCGGCGCGCAGCTCAGCCGGCAGCTGCATCCGCCGCCAGCGGTTGCGCAGGGCAATGGCCACGGCGCGCTTGGCGTCGTCCTGGCCGATGATGTGGCGGTTGAGTTCGTGGACGATCTCGCGGGGGGTCATGGACATGATCAATTGGGTCCTTGGGCAGATGAGTCAGCGTGGAAAAGCCCCATCACCGGGATGGGGCGCCAGAACAGCTGAGTCAGTCGGCCAGGTCCTGCTCCTCGATGGTCAGGTTATGGTTGGTGAACACGCAGATGTCGCCGGCGATGTTCAGGGCGGTCTCGGCGATTTCACGGGCCGAGAGGTCGGTCTTGTTCAGCAGTGCGCGGGCGGCAGCCTGGGCGTAGGCACCACCGGAACCCATGGCGATCAGGCCATCTTCGGGTTCGACCACGTCGCCGTTGCCGGTGATGATCAGCGAGGCATCCTTGTTGGCCACGGCCAGCATGGCTTCCAGGCGGCTCAGGGAACGGTCGGTACGCCATTCCTTGGCCAGCTCGACGGCGGCACGGATCAGGTGGCCCTGGTGTTTCTCCAGCTGCCCTTCAAAGCGCTCGAACAGGGTGAATGCGTCGGCGGTGGCACCGGCGAAGCCGGCGATGACCTGGCCGTGGTACAGGCGGCGCACTTTCTTGGCGTTGCCTTTCATTACCGTGTTGCCGAGGGATACCTGGCCGTCGCCGCCCATGACGACTTTGCCGTTACGGCGGACAGAAACGATGGTGGTCAAGGGGAGAGTCTCCACGCAGCGGGGCGAAAGTGCCTGATGCAGACTCATATGGGGGTGGGGGGAAGGATTTCAACCGTGGGGGATGAATGGTCGCGCCAGGCCGGGGGCGCGGTGTGAGGGCATTCGCGGGCATGCCCGCTCCCACAGGATCACCACAATCTCGAAGCATGTGGTAACCCTGAGGTGCGCCCCATTTGTT
>NZ_AEWE02000132.1:0-1352 GCF_000190455.2 Pseudomonas sp. TJI-51 | reverse complement strand
TTGAGGCATGCACCAAGGCGTTCGCGCGCGAATCCCACAGGAATAATTGGCCCGAAACAAACGTAGATACTCTGTTGGCGGTCAAGCTTTTCTGAGGTGTTCAGAGCTGAAAAGCTTGGCCGTATCAAATGGCTCATCTCCGCTCATGCACGCCCAGATGCCTGTCAGGTACTTGCGCATGACAGCGGCGATCGCTTGCATTTTTTTCTTGCCCCTGCTGATCAGCGACTCATAAAAGGCCTTCGCATAAGGATCGCAGCGCACCGCCGTCAGCGCAGGCATGTACATGGCTGCCCGTAAATAGGCATTCCCGCTTTTGCCGAGCCGACCAGGTTTATCAATGCTTGTTCCAGACTGTGTCTGTCGAACATCAAGGCCAGCATGACGAGCGACCTGAGAGGACTTGAGCGTTTCGGGCAACGTGGTCAGCTCAGCCAGGGCGGCCAGCGCCGAGACCTCTCCAATCCCAGGGCCTGCGAGGAGTTGCTCGTACTGTCGAGTTAGCCTTGGACACTGGGCGATTAACTCGCGCCCTGCCTTACGAAAGCGCTCGATTCGATTACTTAGTGAAGCAATCTCTTCTTCTTGATCCTCGATCAACATCGAGGCAGTCGTGGCGGTCGCCTGCAATGCATGCAGCTCGTTCTTCGCCCTGATACGGTGTCCCACCAAACGATTGATGTGCCGGCCAAGGCCTCTGAGTTCAAGCTGTACAGTGCTTGGAGGTGTCCACAAACGCGGGGTCATACGCTCCCCGTACTCGGACAGCAGCTGAGCATCTATTGCGTCAGTCTTGCTGTTCACCAGCATCAGTTTGGCGAAGTTGTGGAAGCTCTTGGGGTTGATCACGGAAACAGGTAGGTCGGCAGCGTGCAGCTCAATGGCCAAGTCCAGGTAATAGATCCCGGTCGCCTCCATCACGATCGACGTAGGCTTGAGCGCCTGCAGCTTTTTCACCGCAGCCTTGCGACCGGCAGGGGTTTGAGCGATATCCCACTGACCGGCAGTGCGGCCATCTTTACGCACCCCAACGACCGAAGTCCGTGAGCCGATATCGAGGCCAACCCAGACACTCATTCTTCCCTCTCCCAAGCGAATTAGGTAACAATGGCCTCCGGTTCCCCGACCTCGAACTTCATGCCGCTGCAACCTTGTAATGCGAAGTCCGACTTGTCGGCTTCTCGATACTCTTCGTGGTGGGCAATGAGGCGGGGGGCCTCTCTACGTACAAGGTCAGGGGCAAACCCTGCCTTCAGGAGCGATCGGCCTCCCCGGAAGTGCTTCTTCAGCCTGACGAGAATAACTTCTCCCGCCAGGCCAGTCACAACATACAAGGAGCGAGCGCAGCTCGC
>NZ_AEWE02000131.1:52289-52430 GCF_000190455.2 Pseudomonas sp. TJI-51 | reverse complement strand
CGCAAATCCCACAGGCATAAGCATCGCGAGCTCCTACGCTTGTTTCGGGCCAGTTACGCCTGTGAAAGGCGCGCGCGACCGCCTTGTTTGTTCGGCACGGTATTGAGGCATGCGCCAATGCGTTCGCGCGCAAATCCCACA
>NZ_AEWE02000131.1:0-52234 GCF_000190455.2 Pseudomonas sp. TJI-51 | reverse complement strand
GCGCGGGCGGCGCTCGATCTCCCAAGCGCCGAGTCTCCAAAGGCGAACACCTATCAGCCCAAGCACGGATCCCCCGCTTAAAACCCGACACACCGCGACATATTGTCGGCTTGACTTTGCCTGTCCTCGCTAAATTGCTGTAAAGTTGACGTTCAGGTCAGCTTTCTGCAAGCCAGGCCCAGAATCAGAAGAAAGGGCAGACCCTCGACTGCCCAGAGGATCAAGCATGTCCAACCGTGATATTTCCAGGCGCGCCTTCCTGCAAGGCGGCCTGGTCGCTGGTGTCGGTGTGACCATGGCGCCACTTGGCAGCCAGGCGTTCGCCGCGCTGATGGAGGAACGCGTCACCGCTTCGCCGCAGAAGTGGATGAACCATGACGGCAAGGCGCGTTTCCGTAACGATGCGTTGTCCAAGGTCTGCGGCGACAAGGTGTTCGCCCGCGACATCCGTGCCAAGGACATGCCGGGCTGGCCGGTGCAACAGGGCCATGCCTTGTTGCTCAAGGCCACCAAGGCTGACCGCATCTATGCCGGGCATGACCTGAGCCTGCTGGGGGCAGACCTGCAACCAGACCGTGTCGTCACCGCCGCCGACCTGGAACAGGACGGCATCGCCTGGCCCGAAGCGCACTCGCCCGACCCGCTGCTGCCGCCTGGCAAGGTACCGATGTTCATCGGCCACCCCGTGGCAATCCTGATCTGGCACGATTTCGAGCGTTTCCGCCAGGCCAAGCGCAAGCTGCAGTTCAACGACCAGGCGATCCGCTACGGCGCCCAGGCGCCGCTGTACCAGCGTGACCCCTATGGCAGCTTCCGCTTCGTGCGGGTGGGCGGCGCCACGCCGTTCGACGACGATGAGTTCTCCAGCCTGAAGAATTCCATGCTGTTCCCCACCATCCTCAACCGCAAGCCGGTGTGGTCGAAACAGCCCAACCAGCATGGTGACCTGACCGAGCAGGGGCTGTTCTACGCCAACCGTATGGCCGAACAGCTGGACAACCCGCCCGAGGACTGGCTGGTGTTCGACGAGCGCTACAAGACGCCGTCCATCGAACCTGCCGCGCTGGAGCCGGACAACGGCAATGGCTGGTACGACCGGGCCAGCGGCACGCTGCACTTCGTGGTTGCCACCCAGTGCCCGTTCGAAGTGGCGCAGGAATGCGTGCACATGATCAAGCCGTCGCGGTTTGCCCTGAACACCCTGAACATGCACCCCGGCTACACCGTGGGCTACGGCTCCAAGGACAACAACATCTTCGTTTTCTACGCTGCCGTGGCTGCGTTGTACGGCGACGGGGTACCGGTCCGCCTGGCCAATGACCGCTACGAGCAGTTCCAGAGCGGCATCAAGCGCCATGCCTTCGATATCCGCTACCAACTGGCGGTGGACAAGAAAGACAACAGCTTCAAGATTTTCCGCGCCGACATGAGCTGCGACGGTGGCGGGCGCATCAACTACAGCCCGTCGGTGGCCGCAGTGGGTGCGACCGCAGCGCAGTCGATCTATTACATGCCGCAGAACGACCTGTCGGTGACTGCCTATTACTCGCGTGGCGTGGAGGCGGGCTCCATGCGCGGCTATGGCACCCTGCAGAGCATGGCGGCGACTGAAATGATGGTCGATGAAATCGCCGGCCGCCTGGGCGTGGATGCCATCGATCTGCGCCGTGCCAACGCGCTGAAGTCGGGCATGAAGAACACCCAGGGCGCGGTGCCGGCCGGCGCCCTGCGCCTGTACGAAATTCTCGACAAGGCCGCCGTGCACGACCGGTGGCGCAACCGTGACGCACGCAAGCAGCAGATGGATGCCAAGGACCAGGATCACTGGTACGGCGTGGGTTTCGCCATCTGCCAGAAAGACTTCGGGACGGGCGCGGAAGCGCCGATGGCCAGCGTCGAGTTCAGCCGCGACGGGCGCATCAGCCTGCGCCACATCGGTACCGAACTGGGCACTGGCATGTCCACTTCGCAGGCCCTGGTGGTCAGCGACTTCCTTGGCCGTTCGGCCGATGAGGTGCGCACTGCCGTTACCGAGTGGCCAGAGCTGCAACTGACCACCAGCGGCAACCCGTACCTGATCAGCCAGCCCGAACAGGACGCTGCCCTGCGTAACCCGCGCTGGGTGGGCAAGCTGGCGTCGCCATCGTCGGCGACCAACTCGGCGTTCTATTTCAGCCACGCTACCCGCGAAGCGGCACGTGTACTGTTCAACCACGGCCTGTGGCCGGCGGCCATGGCCATCTGGCGCCAGGGGCCTTACGGCGGGCAGGCCAACCCGCTGGTGGTGCGCCGCGAGAACGCTGTCTGGGTCAATGGTGAGCTGACCGGCAACGGCCTGGCTCCGATCCCGTTCGCCCAGCTGGCGCAAAAGGCCCATGACATGGGCCTGGTCACCGGTGTGAGCGTCCACGGCTTCAACCGCTGGAGCTGGGCCGAGGCCGACTTCGTCATCGACGGTGTGCGCGAGCGCTTCCCGCTCGACGCCGTGGCCGTGAAATACGGCGACGGCGCGGTCAACGCCAAGAAAGCGCAGATGAGCAGCCACGGTTATCACCTGCTCGACCGGCAGAACGCGGCGTACCCCGATACCCAGCTGAACAACGCCATGGTCACCTACTACAGCCCGGTGGCGACCATTGTCGAAGTCAAGGTCAACAAGGGCACCCACGAAGTGCAAGTGCTCAACCACCACAGCTGGGTCGAGTGCGGCCGGGCGCTGGTGCCGGAGCTGGTCAAAGGCCAGCTCGAAGGTGGCATCGCCATGGGTATCGGGCACGCCCTGACCGAAGAAATGCCAATGTACGAGGGCGGGCCCGGGGAGGGCGACTGGAACTTCAACCGCTACCGCCTGCCGCATGCGCGCGATGTGGCGGTGTGGCAGCAGACCAGCGAAATTCTGCCGCCGCTGTCACCCACCGACCCGTCCAAGGGCATTGCCGAAGTGGTGATGATCCCGGTCGTCGGTGCCATCGGCAATGCCGTTGCGCATGCCATTGGCAAGCGCGTGCGCGATCTGCCCATTACCCCAGCCCGTATCAAGGAGGCCCTCAATGGCTAACCGCCCACTGCAACTGACCCTCAACGGTCAACCGGTCGGCCCGGTCGAGGTCCCCGACGACCTGGCGATGCTCGACTACCTGCACGAATACCAGAACCTCACCGGTTCGCGCCTGGGCTGCGGCCAGGGCATCTGCCACGCCTGTGTGGTGATCGTGGACAACCCGGACGGCACCTGCGAAGAAGTGCGCACCTGCATCACCGGTGCCCACTACTTTGCAGGCAAGAAAGTGCGCACCATCGAAGGCCATGCCAGCAAGGACGAGGCCGGCAACCTGACGCTGAACCCGATCCAGCAGAAGTTCGTCGACCTGTTCGCCTTCCAGTGCAGTTACTGCGCACCAGGCTTCGTCAACGCCGCTACCGTGCTGGTGGAAACCGCCCAGCGCCAGCCGCTGAACAAGAGCGAAGTGCAAGACCGCATCGAGGCCAGCCTCGGGCACCACATCTGCCGGTGCACAGGCTACGTGCGTTACTACGACGCCACCCGCCAGGTGCTCAACGACCTCGGCCTGGTCAAGGAGGGTTGAACATGGGCTTCGTACGTAGCGCATTGGCGCTGGCGTTGGGTGTTGCCGTCAGTTCGGCGGCCCTGGCTGCCGATGAAGCGCAGGTCAAGCGCGGTGAATACCTGGCCCGCGCCGCCGACTGCATGGCCTGCCACACCGCCGAAGGTGGCGCACCGTATGCCGGCGGCCTGCCGATCCATTCGCCGTTCGGCACCATCTACGGCAGCAATATCACCCCGGACAAGCAGTACGGCATCGGCAACTACAGCGCCGACGAGTTTTTCGCAGCAGTCACGCAAGGCAAGCGCAAGGATGGTGCCAACCTTTATCCCGCGATGCCTTACACCTCGTACCACCTGATCAAGCGCGAAGACTCGGACGCGATTCTTGCCTACCTGAAAACCGTACCGCCGATCAACCGCCCGGCCCCGCAGACGGCGCTGCGCTTCCCGTTCAACGTGCGCATGGGCCTGAGCGGCTGGAACCTGTTGTATGGCAAGAGCGTGCAGCTGCAGCCAGCCGAGGGCAAAAGCCCGGCCTGGCAGCGTGGCCAGTACCTGGTCGAAGTCATGGGCCACTGTGGCGAGTGCCATACCCCACGCAATGCGATCGGCGCACTGCAGCAAGACCAGCGCCTGAGCGGCGGCCTGCTGGCGGGTTACCTGGCGCCCAGCCTGCTGGCGCAGGACCTGGCTGAGCGGGGCTGGACCCAGCCAGACTTGACCACCTTCCTCAAGCACGGCATCAGCGCCCAGGGCAGCATGTTCAACGAGATGTTCCCGGTGGTGCACCACAGCACCCAGCACCTGGAGGACGCCGACCTGGCGGCCATGGCCACCTACCTGCTGGGCGACCAGCCACCCGCGGCCAAGGTCATCCAGCCGGTTGCCCTGGCGCAGATGAGCGACAGTGCCCAGCGCGGCCACCAGCAGTACCTGAACGTTTGCGCCGGCTGCCATGGGGTCGACGGCGAGGGCAAGCCACACGTCGCCGTGGCCATGCAGGGCAATACCGTGCTGCGCCAGGCCGACTCGCGCAACCTGGTCAAGGTCATCCTCGAAGGCATCCGCGAACAACAGTTCACCGGCTTCGAGCGCATGCAGCCGATGCCTGGCTTCGCCGGTAAGCTGGATGACCAGCAGGTGACGGACATGGTCAACTACCTGCGCCAGGCCTGGGGCGGATTGCCCGGTGACCTGAAGGTACAGCAGCTCGCCGAGCTGCAGGCGGAGTAACCGGTGCAGCATCTCGATCTTCAGGTGATTCGCCAGGCCTTGCAGTGGTCGTGCAGCGGTCAGCAGGTGTGGTTGTGCACGGTACTCGCCACCTACGGTTCGGCGCCGCGTGCACCGGGGTCGCTGCTGGCGGTCAACGCCAGCGGCCAGTGGCTGGGTTCGTTGTCTGGTGGCTGCGTAGAGGACGACTTCCTGCACCGTGTGGCCTTGGGCGAGTTCGCCGAGCCGGTCACCCTTGTGCGTTACGGCGATGGCAGTGACCCCCGCTCGGGCATTCGCCTGCCGTGCGGCGGGGTGCTGGAAGTGCTGGTGGAAAACCTGGCGGCCGAGTGCGACGTGCAGGGCCACCTGCGCGAGTTGCAAAGCGCATTGCTGGGGCAGCGCCGGTTGTTGCGCGAAGTGCGCCTGCCCGACGGCAACCGCCAGTTGGTGCCTGACACCAGCCAGGGGCCGCGGGTGCAGCGTGAGCCCACCCATGTACGCCTGCGCGTCGGCGCCGCCCAGCGCCTGCTGCTGGCGGGCTATTCCAGCGTGGCGCACTGTTGCGCCGAGTTCGGCAAAGGCCTGGGCTTCGAAGTGATTCTCTGCGAGCCACGTGATGAAGTGCTCGACGGCGTGCACCTGGACGGCATCGAGCTACGCCGCGAGCTGCCGTCGGAATTTATCGCCAATGGCGGTTGCCATGCCGACACGGCGGTGGTTGCATTGACCCATGATCCGAAAATCGATGACCTGGCCATGCTTGAAGCGGTGCGTACAGAAGCGTTCTACATCGGCGTGATGGGCTCGAAGGCCACCTCTGACAAGCGTCGCGAGCGCTTGCAGCGCATCGGCGGCCTGAGTGGCGACCAGTTGGCGCGTATCCACGCGCCGATCGGCCTCAACCTGGGTAGCAAGACACCGGCCGAAATCGCCCTGGCGGTACTGGCCGATATCTTGCGCCTGCGCAACGGGATTGGGCGGGCGGCGCTGTGAGTGTGGTGGCGTTGGTGTTGGCGGCTGGCAGCAGCGTGCGCTTCGGCGGCGACAAGCGCCGGGCGCTGATGGCGGACGGTCGCAGCCTGCTGGTGCACAGTGTCGAACGTGCCTGCGCGGTGTTCGATGAGGTGCGGGTGGTGTTGCGCGCCGGCGAACGGGCAGAGGCGCTGGGTTTGCCATCGGCGTGCCGGGTCATTTCCAGTGTCGATTGCGCACAGGGCATGGGCCATAGCCTGGCAGCCGGCGCCGCCTCGCTGGCAGATTGCGAGGCGCGGGCGGTAGCGGTGGTGTTGGGCGACATGCCCTGGGTGGCGCCCGCCACGCTTGGCTTGCTTGCACGCCAGGCCGGTGCGTCAACGATAGTCCTGCCTTGGCATGCCGGGCGGCAGGGCCATCCGGTGTTGTTCGGCCGTGATTTCTGGCCGGCGCTTGCCCAGTTGCAGGGTGATGAAGGGGCGCGGTCGGTAGTGAAGGCTCATCCAGAAAGTTGCGTAAGGGTGCACGTGCAGGACGTCGGTGTGCTGCAGGATGTCGACAGGCCAGAGGCGCTGAGCTCGCCCAGCCCACCTGCAGAGGGTTCATAATCCCCCCTTAATCCCTTCATAGTGCAATGCCAGCCACACCACTGGGAGCCCACACCATGCACGTTCTGCTCTGCGAGGACGACGACCTGATCGCCGCCGGCATCTGCGCCGGCCTTACCGCCCAGGGCCTGACCGTCGACCGGGTGGGCAACGCCGCCGCTGCGCGGGCCATGCTGCAGGCGGCGCAGTTCGACGTGATGGTCCTCGACCTGGGCCTGCCCGACGAAGACGGCCTCAAGCTGCTGCGCCGCCTGCGCGAAAAAGGCGAGACCTTGCCGGTACTGGTGCTCACCGCGCGCGACGCCGTCACCGATCGCGTCGATGGCCTGCAGGCCGGTGCCGACGATTACCTGCTCAAGCCCTTCGACCTGCGCGAGCTGGCTGCACGCCTGCACACCCTGCTGCGGCGGGTGGCGGGGCGGGCGGTCAATGTGATCGAGCACGGCCCGCTGCGTTACGACCCCAGCAGTTGCGAGGCGACCCTGGCCGGCCAGCAGGTCGACCTTTCCCGCCGTGAACAGGCGCTGTTGCAGGCCCTGCTGCAAAACCCCGGGCGGGTGTTGTCCAGCGAGCAGTTGAAGGACTGCGTGTATGGCTTCAGTGACGAAGTGGAAAGCAACGCCCTGAACGTGCATATCCACCACCTGCGGCGCAAGCTCGGCAACGGTATCGTCGAGACCGTGCGCGGCCTGGGCTACCGCCTGGGCCCGGCGCAGGCACCGGAAGAGGCCGCACCATGAGCCTGCGGGTACGCTTGAGCCTGATCCTGGGCAGTGCCTTCATCATCATCTGGGTGCTGGCTGCGGCATGGATGCTGCGCGACCTGCGCCAGCAGATGATGTTTTCCCTCGACCAACGGCTGGTCGCCTCGGCGCGCATGGTCGCCGGGCTGATCGACCAGTTGCCGCAGCCATTGACGGCCAAGGGCGGCGAAGCGCATTTCTCGGCCGACCAGTTCAGCGTGCCGGACGGCATGGCCTGCCAGGTCAGCTCGCTGCGTGGCGAAATCCTCGCCAGCAACCACAAGCACGATGGGACCATGGATGACGAGCGCAGCGGCTTCCGCGACCAGACCATCGACGGCGCTTCGTGGCGCACCTTCACCTACAACCATGGGGATGTGCGCATCACCACCGCCGACCGGCATATGGAGCGTGAAGCGCTGAACCAGTCGATCCTGCTGGCGGCTTCGGCGCCGGTGCTGATGGCCCTGCTCGGTAGCCTGGGGTTGTTGTGGATCGGCCTGGGCAAGGGCTTGGAACCGCTCAACCGCATGCGCGATGCCTTGCGCCGCAGGCGCGCCGACAGCGTGGAGCCGTTGCAGGTGGCGGGCCTGCCCAGCGAGTTGCAACCGTTGCTGGACACCCAAAACCAGCTGTTCCTGCGCATTGCCCAGACCATCGAACGCGAGCGGCGCCTGACCGACGATGCTGCGCACGAGTTGCGCAGCCCGTTGACCGCAATCAAGACCCACCTGCAGGTGGCGCGCATGACCGATGGCGCCGTGCGCGAGCAGGCACTGGAGCATGCCGAGCAGGGCGCCGACCGCATGCACCGTACCCTTGAGCAGTTGCTGATGCTGGCACGGGTGGAGGGCAGCCTTTCGTTCGAGGATGGCGTGCAGTGCAGCGCCGAGCAGGTGGCCCGCCAGGCCGTACAGGACGCGGGCGGGGGTGACAACCGGCGTATCGTGTTGCGCCTGCCTGAAGAGGCCACGCAGATCTACCTGGGCATGCCGGCGCCGCTGGCAGTGGCCGCGCTGCGCAACCTGCTGGACAACGCCCTGCGCCATGGCGGCGAACAGGCAGTGGAGTTGGAGGTGCAGATGGCTGACGGGCAGGTGGGCTTCATGGTGCGTGACCATGGGCCGGGGATTGCCGAGGCGGATCTGGAACACCTTACCGAGCGTTTCTGGCGCAGCGGGCAGAGCGGTGGTTGCGGGCTGGGGTTGGCGATCGTGCAGGCGATCGTGCAGCGGTGTGCCGGTAGCCTCAGGTTCGACAGCAGTAGCGATGGCTTGCGGGTGTGGTTGCAAGTGCCGGCGCGTTCGAGCAGTTGATTTTCACTGCCTGTGCCGGCCCTTTCGCGGGCTTGCCCGCACCCACAGGTACTGCACAGGGCCTGACCCTGTGGGAGCGGGCAAGCCCGCGAAAGGGCCGGCACAGGGTGAGTAAAATCCAGTAACAACCGCTAAATCCTCCCAGCACTCAAGCGTTTTCCAAGCGACGAACACCCGCACTTTCGCTCGCTTGCGAGGATTTACCCATGTCCACCGCTTCCAGCCTTGCCCAGGTCCCGCCGGCCAGCGTGTCGCAGGCCCTGTACGAATTCACCGACTCACCGTTGCTGCAACGCCAGCAACAGCAGGAGTCCAACGCCCGCAGCTACCCACGGCGCATCCCGCTGGCGCTCAAGCGCGCCAGGGGTATCCACGTCGAAGACGTCGAAGGCCGACAGTTCATCGACTGCCTGGCGGGCGCCGGCACCCTGGCGCTGGGCCATAACCACTCGGTGGTGATCGAGGCGATCCAGCGTGTGCTGGCCGATGAGATCCCCTTGCACACACTCGACCTGACCACACCGGTCAAGGACCGCTTCGTTCAGGACCTGTACAGGATCCTGCCCGAGGCCCTGCGCCGCGAGGCCAAGGTGCAGTTCTGCGGCCCGACCGGGACCGACGCCGTGGAGGCGGCCCTCAAGCTGGTGCGCAGCGCCACCGGGCGCAGCACCGTGTTGGCCTTCCAGGGTGCCTATCATGGCATGAGTCAGGGGGCGCTGAGCCTGATGGGCAGCCATGGTCCCAAGCAACCGCTGGGTGCCTTGTTGAGCAGCGGCGTGCAGTTCATGCCATACCCGTACGACTACCGCTGCCCGTTCGGCCTGGGCGGTGAGGCCGGGGTCAAGGCCAACCTGCATTACCTGCAAAACCTGCTGCTCGATCCGGAAAGCGGGGTGCCACTGCCGGCTGCAGTCATCCTGGAGGTGGTGCAGGGCGAGGGCGGGGTGATCCCGGCCGATATCGAATGGCTCAAGGGCGTGCGCCGGATCACCGAGCAGGCGGGTGTGGCCTTGATCGTCGATGAGATTCAGAGCGGCTTTGCCCGTACCGGGCGGATGTTCGCCTTCGAGCATGCCGGCATCGTGCCGGACGTGGTCACGCTGTCCAAGGCCATTGGCGGCAGGCCGCCGGTGGGNNCCGTGGGCGGCCCCCTGCCGTTGGCGGTGGTGGTGTATCGCGACTGGCTGGACACGTGGAAACCGGGGGCGCACGCCGGCACCTTCCGCGGTAACCAGATGGCCATGGCGGCGGGTTCGGCGGTAATCGATTACCTGGTCGAGCATCGCCTGGCCGAGCATGCCGAGGCCATGGGGCTACGGTTGCGTGGGCACCTGCAGCGCCTGCAGCGGGACTACCCGCAGTTGGGTGATATCCGTGGCCGGGGCTTGATGCTGGGCGTGGAGCTGGTCGACCCGCAAGGCCAGCCCGATGTGCTGGGCCACCCACCGGCTAACCGCGACCTGGCGCCCAAGGTGCAGCGCGAGTGCCTCAAGCGTGGCCTGATTCTGGAGCTGGGAGGGCGACATGGTGCGGTGGTGCGCTTCTTGCCGCCGTTGATCATCAGCGGCGAGCAGATCGATGAAGTCGCGCAGCGCTTTGCCGAGGCGTTGATCGCGGCGGTCTGACTGATTGGCGGGGCCACAAAGCGGCCCCGCCAATAGCCTATCCATCACCGTCGCCGCTTCTCCAGCCACCAGGCGTGAAACCCACTGCTGGCGCTACTGATCTCTTCCCGCAGGGTTTCCATTCATAACCGCATGACGTCACCGTAGGCCAAGTTCGGCGCACGCATTTGAAGGCGCCCGGCCGCGCGGCTGCAGGGGCTAAATCGGCCTCGCGCAGTTTCGTCCTTGTGGGATGACTGGACCCTCTGGTCCCGCTTCCTATTGCTAAGGACGCATCGCATGAATGCCGAAGATTCGTTGAAACTCGCTCGCCGCTTCATTGAACTGCCGCCGGAAAAACGCCGTTTGTTCCTGGCCGCGCTGCAACGAGAGGGGGTGGATTTTGCCGTGTTTCCGATCCCGGGCAATGTCGCCGAGGCCAGCCGTGACCGGCTCTCGTATGCACAGCGGCGCATGGCGTTCTTGTGGCAGCTGGACCCACAGGGCGCGGCCTACAACCTGCCCATGGCCGTAAGGCTCAAGGGCGAGCTGAATCTTGTCGCGCTGCAAGCTGCGTTCGATCAGTTGGTGGCCCGCCACGAAAGCCTGCGCACACGCCTGCGGGCCGACGCCAACGAATGGCTGCAGGAGGTACTGCCGCCCGCTGCAGTGGCCATCACCCGCCACGACCTCAGCCTGCTCGAGGCCGGCGAGCGCGAGCAGCAGGTCCTCACGCTCGGCGCCGCCGAGGCGCAGGCGCCGTTCGACCTGGTGCAAGGGCCGCTGCTGCGGGTGCAACTGGTGAAGTTGCAGGCGCAAGAGCATGTGCTGATGTTGACGCTGCACCACATCGTCGCCGACGGCTGGTCGCTGAATGTACTGGTCGACGAGTTCGTGCAGCTGTACGACGCCGCGTGCAGCCAGGTACCGCTGTCGTTGCCGGCCTTGCCCATCCAGTACCGCGACTACGCCCTGTGGCAGCGCAGCTGGCTGGAGGCGGGCGAGCAGGAGCGGCAAATGGCGTACTGGCGCGACAAGCTGGGCGACGACCATGCGCCGCTCGACTTGCCGTTCGACCACCCGCAGCAAGCGCTGCCCAGCTTGCGCGGCAAGCGTGTGGAACTGCAGCTCGAGGCGGACCTGGCAGCGCGCCTGGCCAGCCTGGCCAAGGCCCATGGCGTGACCTTGTTCATGGTGCTGCTGGCCTCGTTCAAGTTGCTGCTGCAGCGCTACAGCGGCCAGCGGGCCATTCGCGTCGGCGTACCGGTCGCCAACCGCCACCGCAGTGAAGTGGAAGGCCTGATCGGCTGCTTCATCAATACCCAGGTGCTGCACACCGAGATCGACCCGCTGATGGACGTGGCGCAACTGCTGCTTCGGGTCAAGGACACCGCGTTGGGGGCCCAGGCCCACCAGGACCTGCCGTTCGAGCAGTTGGTCGAGGCCCTGGGCGTGCCGCGCAGTGCCAGCCATACCCCGTTGTTCCAGGTGCTGTTCAACCATCAGGCGGCCATCGCCGATGCAGGGCAGATTCAGCTGGTCAGCGGCCTGACCCTGGAAAAAGTCGCGCTGGACAAGCACAGCGCACGTTTCGACCTGTCGCTGGACACCTACGAGAGTGCCGGCCGCCTGCACGCGGTGTTCACCTATGCCGTGGACCGCTTCGAACCGCACACCGTGGCGACGCTCAGCCAGCACTGGCTGCGCCTGCTACAGGGCCTGACCGAGCGTGCGCAAGGCCCGGTGGGCGAGCTGGTGCTGGGCGATGAAGCGCCCTTGGTCGTGCCCCAGGCGTTTGACGCCCCCGCGGCGGTCCACACGCTGATCGATGCCGCTGCCGCACGCGATCCGCAGCAGTTGGCGGCAGTCAGTGGCAGCCAGCAGATCAGCCATGGCGCCCTGCAAACCCGCGCCGAGGGCCTGGCCCGGGTGCTGCTGGGCGCCGGCGCGCAGCCCGACGAGCGGGTGGCGGTGCTGGCCGATCGCTCCATCGACATGCTGGTCGCCATCCTGGCCGTGCTCAAGGCTGGTGCTGCCTACCTGCCGCTGGAGCCGGAGCAGCCTCAGGCGCGGCTGGATTTCATGCTGGCCGACAGCCAGGTCAAGCGGGTACTGGCCCCGGCGGGGCGGCTGGAACTGGCGCCCGGCATCGAGCGTATCGACCCCACGGGTGATTACCCGGCGGCGCCGTTGCCGCGCGTGCCTGTGCACGCCGACAACCTGGCGTACGTGATCTACACCTCCGGTACCACCGGCACACCAAAGGGCGTCGCCATCAGCCATGGCGCCCTGGCCAACTATGTGCAAAGCGTGGGCGAACGCCTGCGTATCGACGAACTGCGCAGCCTGGCGATGGTCACCACACCGGCGGCAGACCTGGGGCACACCATGCTCTTCGGCGCCCTGTGCAACGGCAAGACCTTGCACATGCTGGCCAATGATACGGTGCTGGACGCCCAGGCCTACGCGCACTACCTGCAACGGCATGCCATCGACGCGGTGAAGATGGTGCCCTCGCACCTGCAGGCGATGCTCGCCGCCGGCAGCGATGCCCTGCCTCGGCGCTGCCTGGTGGTCGGCGGTGAGGCCATCAGCCCAGCGCTGATCGCGCGCATCGCCGCGCTGGCACCTGGGCTGCGGCTGCTCAACCACTACGGCCCGACCGAAACCACGGTCGGTGTGCTGACCCATGAGGTCCACGGCCAGGCCTTGCTGGGGCGCCCGCTGGGCAACCTCAGCGCGCAGGTTTTCGACGCCTGCCTGCTGCCGGTGCCCGCTGGCGCGCGCGGCGAGTTGTACCTGGGCGGTGCGGGCCTGGCCAGGGGCTACCTGGGGCAGCCGGCGCTGACCGCCGAGCGCTTCGTGCCCGACCCTTCGGGCCAGGGCGGGCGCCTGTACCGCAGCGGCGACTGGGTCCGCCGTGATGGCCACGGCCAACTGGCGTTCGCCGGGCGCATGGACGGCCAGTTGAAGATCCGTGGCTATCGCGTGGAACTGGCGGAAATCGACAACTGCCTGCGCCAGTTACCCGAGCTGGACACCGCCGTGGTGCGCGTGGTCGGCGAGCAGGACAACCGGCAACTGGCCGCCTACCTGGTGCCCAGGGCGTGGCCTGCGGACGAGGCGGGCCGGCAGGCCTGCATCGACGCCACCCGCCAGGCGCTGCGCCAGACGCTGCCCGAGCACATGGTGCCGCGGTACCTGATGCTGTTGCCGCACCTGCCGGTGACAGCCAACGGCAAGGTCGACCTGCAAGCCCTGCCGCAGGCGGTGACCACCCAGGTGGACTACCGTGCCCCGGTAACCGCGCTGCAAGCGGAGGTGGCGGCAATCTGGGCCGAGGTGCTGCAAGTGGACCAGGTGGGCCTGGACGACAATTTCTTCGCGTTGGGCGGCCACTCGTTGCTGGCCACCCAGGTGGTGTCGCGGATCCGCCAGCAGTTGCAGCGGGAAGTGGCCTTGCGCGTGCTGTTCGATACCCGTGACCTGGAGGCGTATGCCCAGGTACTCGAAGGCCTGGAGCAAACCGGCGGCGGCGCCATCGCGCTGCTGGACCGCAGCGAGCGCCTGCCCGTCTCCCATGCCCAGTACCGGCAGTGGATGTTCTGGAAGCTCAACCCCGACAGCACCGCCTACAACACGCCACTGGCGGTGACCTTGCGCGGCGCGCTGGACCTGGGCGCCCTGCAGGCCGCCTTCGATGCGCTGGTCGCGCGGCACGAAAGCCTGCGCACCGTGTTCGCCGAGCACGATGGCCTGCCCTGGCAGGTGGTGAAACCGGCCGCGCCGGTGCTCATCGAGTCCCAGGACCTGATCGGTCTGTCACGCGATGCGCTCAAGCCTCACTTGGACCAGCTGTTCGCCAGCCCCTTCGACCTGGCCCAAGGGCCGCTGCTGCGCGTCGCGCTGTGGCGCACTTCCGCGCAGGAGCACCTGCTGGCCGTGTCGTTGCACCATATCGTCTCCGACGGCTGGTCGATGAGCGTGATGGTGCGCGAGCTGGCCGCCGCGTACAACGCCCGCACCCAGGGGCAGGCCGACCAGCGCCCGGCGCTGGCGGTGCAGTACGCCGACTATGCCGGCTGGCAGCGCCAGCGCCTGGCCGAGGGCCAGTTGCAGGCGCAGCTGGCGTTCTGGAAGGCCAACCTGGAGGACGATTTCGCGGTGCTGGAGTTGCCTGCCGACCGCTTGCGTCCACAGCAACAGAGCTACCGCGGCGGGCGCATCGACGTGCAACTGCCCGCCGAACTGACCGGCCAGCTGCGGCGCCTGGCGGTGGCAGCCAATGCCACGCTGTTCCATGTGTTCCTGGCCTCGTTCGCCCTGCTGCTGTCGCGCTACAGCGGGCGGCAGACCCTCAACATCGGTATTCCCGTCACCAATCGCAACCGCCTGGAACTGGAAGGCCTGATCGGCTTTTTCGTCAATACCCTCATTGCCCGGGTCGGCATCGTGCCCGCGCACACCTTTGGCCAGTTGCTGGCCGCGGTCAAGGAAACCACCCTTCAGGCCCAGGCCAACAAGGACATCCCCTTCGACGTGCTGGTCGAGCAGCTCAAGCCGGAGCGCGGCCTGGGCCACAACCCACTGTTCCAGGTGATGTTCAACCACCTGCTGGATGTGGGCGAGAAGGTCTCCAGTGACAGCGTGCAGGGCTTGCACGCGGAAGAAGTGCAGTGGCTGGAGCAGACCACCCAGTTCGACCTGTCGCTGGACACCCTGGAGCGCTCGGACGGTGTGACCGCGACCTTCAACTATGCCACCGACCTGTTCGATGCCGAGCGCATCCAGCGCCTGGCGGGGCACTGGCTGACCTTGCTGGCCAGCCTCGGTCAGGCCGAGGTGGCTGTTGCCGAGCTGCCGATTGTAGATGCCGCGCAGCAGCGCCAGCTGGTCCAGGACTGGAACCCGCTGCCCACCGCCACCGCACTGGCGCCTGACACCCTGCAACTGATCGAAGCCCAGGCCCAGGCACGGCCGCAGGCCACGGCGTTGGTGCTCGACGCCCAAAGCATGACTTACGGCGAGCTGAACCGCCGGGCCAACCGCCTGGCGCACCGCTTGCGCGAACAGGGCGTGGGCCCCGACGTGCGGGTCGGCATCGCAGCGCAGCGCAGCCTCGAACTGATCGTCGGCCTGCTGGCGGTTCTCAAGGCCGGTGGCGCCTATGTGCCGCTGGACCCGTCCTACCCGCGCGGGCGGCTGGTGCACATGCTCCAGGACAGTGGCATCGAACTGCTGTTGAGCCAGGCCGAACTGGCGTCGAGCCTGCCAGACCTGGCAGGCGTGCGCCGCATGCACCTGAGTGCGGCGCAGGAGGCATTGGCGGGCGGCAACGAGGGCAACCCGCAGCCGCTGACCGTGGCAAGCAACCTGGCCTATGTGATCTACACCTCCGGCTCCACCGGCAAGCCCAAGGGCGTGGCCATCGCTCGTGGCGAACTGTCGGCGTTCTGCCAGGTGGCCGCGGAGTATTCGCGACTCACCCCTGAAGACAAGGTGTTGCAGTTCGCCACCGTCAGCTTCGACGGCTTCGTCGAGCAACTGTACCCGGCGCTGTGCGTGGGCGCGCAGGTGGTGATGCGGGGCGAACAGCGCTGGGACATCGAGACGCTGACCGACACCATCGTCCGCCAGGGCGTGACCGTGGCCGACCTGCCCACCGCGTACTGGCGGCTGTTCGCCGCGCACATGCGCGGTGCGTCGTCCTGTGGCGCCCTGCGCCAGGTGCACGTGGGCGGCGAAGCCATGCCGCCCGAAGGCCTCAACGACTGGTTTGCCTCCTGCCTCACGGGCGTGCGTCTGCTCAATACCTACGGGCCGACCGAGGCCACGGTGGTGTCGACCGTGTTCGACTGCTCGGCCAGCGCCTTGCAGGCGTTGCCCAAGGCCAGCGTACCGATCGGCACGGCCATCGGTGGGCGTGCCACCTACCTGTGCGACAGCGGCTTCACGCTGGCGCCCGTGGGGGTGGTGGCAGAGCTGTTGATCGGCGGCAACGGTTGCCTGGCGCGGGGCTATTTCAACCGGCCGGCGCTGACCGCCGAGCGCTTCGTGCCCGACCCCTTCGACACCAGCCTGGCAGGCGGTGGGCGCCTGTACCGCACCGGTGACCTGGCGCGGTACCGCACCGATGGTGTGCTGGAATACAGCGGGCGGATCGACCACCAGGTCAAGGTCCGCGGGTTCCGGGTGGAAATGGGTGAGATCGAGGGCCACCTGCTGGGCCACGCCCTGGTGCGCGAAGCCGTGGTGCTGGCGCAGCCGACCGCCAACGGCGTGCAACTGGTGGGCTACGTGGTGCCTGCCGAGGCTGGGCAGGCCGGCGACCTGCAGGCCGAAGCGGCGCTGCGTGACACTTTGCGCGATGCGCTCAAGGGCAGCCTGCCCGAACACATGGTGCCGGCGTTCCTGCTCATCCTTCCGGCATTGCCGTTATCGCCCAACGGCAAGCTGGACCGCAAGGCGCTACCGGCGGTCGATGCCAGTCTGCTGCAACAGGCCTACCAGGCCCCGGCCAGTACCCTGGAGGCGCAGGTCGCCGACCTTTGGGCGCAGGTGCTCAAGCTGGACCGCGTGGGGCGCGCCGACCACTTCTTTGAGCTGGGCGGCCACTCGTTGCTGGCCACCCAGATGATCTCCCGGGTCCGTCAGGCCCTGAGCATCGACCTGCCGCTGCGCAGCGTGTTCGAGGCCCCAGTGCTGGCCGACTTCGCCGCGCTGGCCGGGGGCGCGGCGCGCGCAACCCCGGGCGGCATTCCCCAAGTGGACCGTGACCAGCCTCTGGCGCTGTCCTACGGCCAGCAACGTCACTGGTTCCTCTGGCAGTTGCAACCTGACAGTGCGGCGTACCATGTGCCGGCCGTGCTGCGCCTGACGGGGGCACTGCATGTGCCCGCCCTGCAACGCAGCTTCAATGACCTGATCGCGCGCCACGAGCCGCTGCGCACGACCTTCTGCCAGGACGGCGACCAGGTGCGCCAGGTCATCCACGCCAGCCTGCCACTGGCGTTCGCCGTGGAGGATGCGCAGGCCTGGGACGATGCCCAGGTGCAGGCGCGCATCGACGCGGAAATCCAGTGCCCCTTCGACTTGCAGCACGGGCCGTTGATGCGCGTGCGCCTGCTGTCGCGGGGCCAGGCCGAGCATGTGCTGATCGTCATCCAGCACCACATCGTCACCGACGGCTGGTCGGTGCCGATCATGCTCGACGAGTGGGTGCAACTGTATGAGGGGCACCGCCAGGGGCAGCCCGTGACACTGCCGGCGCTGGCGATCCAGTACGCCGATTTCGCCCAGTGGCAGCGCCAATGGATGGCGGGCGGCGAACGCGACCGCCAGCTGGCCTACTGGCGCGCCCAACTGGGCAGCGAGCAGCCGTTACTGCAACTGCCTACCGACCGGCCACGGCCCAACGTGCAAAGCCACGCTGGCGCACGCCTGGCGCTGCAGCTCGACGCACCGCTCACCCAATCGTTGCGGGCGTTGGCATCGGCGGCCGATGCCACGTTGTTCATGGTGTTGCTGGCGGGTTGGCAAAGCGTGCTGCAACGTTACTCGGGCCAAGCCGATATCCGTGTCGGCGTGCCCATCGCCAACCGCACGCAGGTGGAAACCGAGCAGTTGATCGGCTTCTTCGTCAACACCCAGGTGATGAAGGCCGAATTCGCCCCCGACACCACCTTTGCCGGCTTGCTGGCCCAGGTGAAACAGGCCGCCCTGGGCGCGCAGATGCACCAGGACCTGCCGTTCGAGCAACTGGTGGAGGCTTTGCAGCCCGAGCGCAGCCAAAGCCACAGCCCGCTGTTTCAGGTCATGTTCAACCATCAGGGCCAGGCCCAGGGCGACCGCCGCACGCTGCCGGGGCTGAGCCTGGAGTTGTGGCCGCATGCCCATGGCACCGCGCAGTTCGACCTGACCCTGGACACCGTCGACAATGGCACCACCCTGGCGGCGTCGCTGACCTATGCGACCGAACTGTTCGATGCCGCGACCGTCGAGCGCCTGGGGCGGCACTGGCTGCGGTTGCTGCAAGCGGTCGCCGCTGCGCCGCAGCAGGCAATCGCCCGGGTGGCGTTGCTCGATGCCGACGAACAGCGCCATACCGTGCAGGCCTGGAACCCGCGCACCGCGCACTATCCACAAGGCCATTGCCTGCACCAGCTGATCGAGCAGCAGGTGGTGCGCAACCCGCAGGCCATCGCTGTAACCCTGGGCCGCCAGCACTTGAGCTATGACCAGCTCAATCGCCGGGCCAACCGCCTGGCGCACCGCCTGCGCGAGCTGGGCGTAAGGCCGGATGTGCGCGTTGGTGTGGCGCTGGATCGCAGCCTGGAGATGGTCGTCAGCCTGTTGGCCATTCTCAAGGCCGGTGGCGCCTACCTGCCGCTGGACCCGCATTACCCGAGCGAACGCCTGGCCTACATGCTGGAGGACAGTGGCGTGCAGTGGGTGCTGACCCAGCCGCACCTGCAGCAGCGGCTGTCGGCCGGCCCGGCGGTGCAGTGCCTGGAGGTGGGCAGCGGCGAGGGCGCCTGGTCGGCCTACAGCGAGGCCAACCCCGACAGTGGTGCGCATCCGCAGAACCTGGCGTATGTGATCTACACCTCCGGCTCCACCGGCAAGCCCAAGGGCACCTTGCTCGCGCACCAGAACGTCACGCGCTTGTTCGCGGCGACCCAGGGCGATTTCGGCTTCGACGCCGGGGATGTCTGGACGGTGTTCCATTCCTACGCCTTCGACTTCTCCGTGTGGGAGCTGTTCGGCGCGCTGCTATATGGCGGGCGGGCGGTGATCGTGCCGCAGGACGTGGCACGCTCGGCCGAAGATTTCCATGAGCTGCTGGTGCAGGAGCGGGTCACGGTGCTGAACCAGACTCCTTCGGCGTTCAAACCGCTGATTCGCGCCGCCTGTGCCGGCGCCCGCGAGGGCAAGGCACTTGCCCTGCGCTATGTGGTGTTTGGCGGTGAAGCGCTGGATGTGGCCAGCCTCGCACCCTGGTTCGACCAGTTCGGCGATGCCACACCGCGGTTGATCAACATGTACGGCATCACCGAGACCACGGTACACGTCACCTACCGCCCGGTGACCCGCGCGGACTTGCAGGGCGGTGTGACCAGCCCGTTGGGCCGGGTCATCGACGACCTGACCTGGTACCTGCTGGACGAAGCGTTCGAGCTGGCGCCACAGGGTTGCCGGGGTGAGCTGCATGTCGGCCGGGCCGGCCTGGCCCGGGGCTATTTCAACCGCCCGGCGCTGACCGCCGAACGCTTCGTGCCCGACCCCTTCGACACCAGCGCGCAAGGAGGCGGGCGGCTCTACCGCACGGGCGACCTGGCCCGTAGCGCAGGCAATGGGGTGATCGAGTACAACGGCCGTATCGACCACCAGGTCAAGGTGCGGGGCTTCCGCATCGAGCTGGGGGAAATCGAGGCCCGGCTGGTGGAGCAGGCGGTCGTGCGCGAAGCCGCGGTGCTGGCCCAGGAAGGGCCGGGCGGCACGCAGCTGGTGGCCTATGTGGTGCCTGCCGAAGCGCTGCCCGGCAGCCTGGAGGCCCAGCAGGGCCTGCGCGACAGCTTGCGTAGCGCGCTCAAGGCGGTGCTGGCCGAGCACATGGTGCCGGCCCATCTGCTGTTTCTCGCCAGCCTGCCATTGACCGCCAATGGCAAGCTCGACCGCAAGGCGTTGCCGCAGCCACAGACCGACCGCCAGGGGCATGCCTATGTCGCGCCCGAGGGTGAGCGCGAGCAGCAGGTGGCGGCGATCTGGGCCCAAGTGCTGGACGTCGAGCGGGTAGGGCGCAGCGATGACTTCTTCGCCCTGGGCGGGCATTCACTGCTGGCGACCCAGGTGGTGGCGCGGGTGCGCCAGCAACTGGCGCCGGGCCTGAAGCTGCGTGCCCTGTTCGATCACCCGCGGCTGGACGCGTTTGTCGCCTGCCTGGGCCATGACGAACAGGCGCGGCCAGCGCTGCCGCTGTTGCAGGCCCGCGCCGTCAGCACCCAGGCGCCGCTGGCGCTGGTGCAGCGCCGGTTGTGGGTGGTCGAGCAACTGTCCCCAGGGAGTGCCGCCTATGGCATGCCCATGGCGTTGCGCCTGCGCGGCGAACTGTCGGTCGAGCTGCTGCGTGCCAGCCTGCAGGCTGTGGTCGGCCGCCATGAGGTGCTGCGCACCACCTATGGCCAGGACAGCGAGGGCGAACCGGTTGCCCTGATCGCACCACACCTGGCCGTAGACCTGCCATTGCACGACTGGTCGCAGTTGAGCCGCGCCGAACAGGAGGCCCAGGTGGCGGCCCAGGCGCTGGCCAACGAAGCCCATTCGTTCGTGCTCGATCAGGGGCCGCTGCTGCGTATGCAGCTCGCCCGCCTGGGGCCGCAGGAGCATGTGCTGTTCTATTCGATGCACCACATTATCTCCGATGGCTGGTCGATGGCGGTCATGGCCAACGAACTGGTGGGAATCTATGCCCGCCTGCGTGCGGGGGACCACACGCCGCTGCCGCCACTGGCGCTGCAATACTCGGACTTCGCCCACTGGCAGCAGGCGCTGCAGGACGCTGGCGTGCTGCAGCAACAGGCGCAGTACTGGGCACGGACCCTGGCTGGCTACTCCGGGCAGTTGCCGTTGCCGCTGCGCCAGCCGCGGCCTGCCAAGGCCAGCCATGAGGGCGGCACGGTCCCGTTCCGCCTGCGCGAAGGTTTGACCGCGGCACTCAACGCCTTGGCGGCGCAGGCCCAGGTCACCCTGTACAGCGTGATCCTGGCGGCCTTCCAGGCCTACCTGCACCGCCTGACCCGCAGTGACGATGTGGTGGTGGGCGTCGACTACGCCGGCCGCCAGCAGCCTGAACTTGAAGGGTTGATCGGTTTCTTCGTCAACGTCCTGCCGGTGCGCTCACGCCAGCTGCCCGGCAGCACCTTCGCCCAGTTCCTGGCGCAGGGGCGCGAGCAGTTGCTCAACGCATTCGAGCATCAGGACCTGCCGCTGGACATGATCGTCGAGGCCGCACGGGTACCTCGGCACAAGGGCATCAGCCCGCTGGTGCAGGTGCTGTTCGTGATGAACGACCTGCCACTGCCCACCGCGGGTATCGACGGGTTGAGCGTCGAGGCGCTGCCCAGCGTGTCGCAGCAGTCGAAATTCGACATGGCGCTGTTCGTCGAACAGGGTCAGCAGGCCGAGCTCAGCGGCCATTGGCAGTATGCCTCGGCGTTGTTCGAGCAGGCTGAGATCCAGGGGTTCGTGGACGGCTGGATCGCCGTTCTCGAGCAGATCACATGTGACCAGAGCGTGAGAGTGGAAGACATGAACGTGCCAATGCAACACGCGGCGGCCGGCCCGGCAGTACCTGCCGGCAAAGCCAACAAGCTGGACAAGTTCCTGAAAAAGAACCAGGCCCGTCCGGCAGGGCAAGCGCAGCAACCGGTGCGCGAGTCCCTGCTGGTGCCAGAGCAGGTGTTCCCGTTGCTGCTGGAACCGACTGACCCCGGCCTAGACGTGACCGGCTGGATCGCGGCCAACCGCGCCTGGGTCGAGGAAAAGCTGGTTCACCACGGTGGCATCCTGTTCCGCAATTTCAGCATCCCCGACAGCCAGGCGTTCGAGGCGTTCGCCGAGGCGGTGCAGCCAGGCCTGTACGGCAACTACGGTGATCTGCCGAAGAAGGAGGGCGGGCAGAACACCTACCGCTCCACGCCTTACCCCGAGAAGAAGATGATCCTCTTCCACAACGAAAGCGCCCACCAGGACAGCTGGCCGCGAAAGCAGCTGTTCTACTGCGAGCTGCCGTCGCCGGTCGGCGGCGCCACCCCGGTGGTGGATTGCCGGCAGATGTACCAGCGCCTGCCCACCGCCCTGCGTGAGCGGTTCGAGCGCAATGGCTTGCTGTACGTGCGCACCTTCACCGGCAAGCTCGACGTGTCCTGGCAGCATTTCTTCAAGACCGAACAGCGCGCCGAAGTCGAGGCCCGCTGCCAGGCCTCCGGTATCCAGTGGCAGTGGCTGGCCGATGACGGGCTGCAGATCCGCACGCCATGCCCGGCCATCATCACCCACCCGGTGAGCGGTGCGCGGTCGTTCTTCAACCAGGTGCAGTTGCACCACCCTTACTGCCTGGATGCCGACGTGCGCGAAGACCTGCTGACGCTGTTCGGCAACGAGCGTATGCCGCGCAACGTGTATTACGGCGATGGTTCGCCGATCGAGGACGAGGTGATGCAGCGCATCGGCGAACTGTACGAAGCCTGCGCGGTGCGTTTCGACTGGCGCAAGGGCGACGTGATCCTGCTGGACAACATGCTGATCGCCCACGCCCGCGACCCCTTCGAAGGGCCGCGCAAGATCGTCGTCGCCATGGGCGACATGCTCGACCGGGCCAGCCTGGCGGCGACCCAGGTACAGCCACAGGAGGTGGACGCATGAGCACGCCAATGTCTGAAAGCGTTGCCCTGTGCCCGCAACAGCAAGTGACCCTGAAGGCCCTGCAGCGCGCCACGACCTTCGCCCAGGCGTGCCGGCAGGTCACCCTGCACATCCAGGGCGAGCTGGATGTGCCGCGCCTACAGCGCGCCGTGGCCGCGCTGCCCGAGCTGCACCCCGAGCTGACCGCGCGGCTGCAGACGGTGCCGGGCTTCCACGGCCTGCGCTGGTGCCCTGGCGCCGACCGCGCGCCATTGGCATTGGCCGCGCACCTGTCGGCGTTGCCTGCCGAGGCGCTTGAGCAGCAGCGCCAGGCCTGGTTGGACTCGCCGTTCTCCCTGACCCAGGGCCCCTGGGCGCAAGCCTTGCTGCTGCGCCTGGACCAGACGCATTGGCAACTGACCCTGGCGGTGGCCAGCGTGCTGGTCGATGGCCCTGGCATGGGCCTGCTGGCCGAAGGGCTGATTACCCTGTACCGGGCACCTGATACACGCCAGGACGAGGCGGCCGGGTGCTTCGAGCAGTACCTGCAATGGCGTGCGGAAACGGCCATCGACGAGGATGCCGGGCAGGCCCAGCGTTACTGGCACGATCATCTTCAGGGTGAGGCGAGCGGCCATGCCAGGCTGGCGTATCGCCTCGGCGACAGCCGTGGAACGCCGGTGCAGCGGGTGCAGGTCGCACTCGACCCGGCGCTGAAGGCCGGCCTGCAAGGCCGGGCCGCCGCATTGCAGGTGGCAGTGCCAGCCTTGTTGCAGGCCGCCTGGTGGGCGCTGCTGGGGCGGGTCAGCGACCAACCCGCTTTCCTCGCTCAATGGCGCCATGACGGCCGCGAGGACTATGACTACTTTGCCCAGAGCGCCGGCGTGCTGGAAAAGGCCCTGCCGGTGCCGGTGCGTATTGATGAAAGCCAGCGCTTCGATGCGTGGGTGAGCGCGTTCGCCGCGCTGGCGGCGCAGCACGTGACCTGGCAGGAGTACTGGGCGGCGGCGCCTGACCAGGCGCTGCCCGCCCTGGGTTTTGCCGCTGTGCGTGAGTACTGCGTCGACGCCCCGTCGGGGTGGCGCCTGGAGCAGGTGGCGCAAGGCGCTGATGGCTGTGAACTGATGCTGCAGGTGCAGCTGTCGGCGCAGGGTGAATGCAAGGCACTGGCGCTCGATTTTCTGCCCGACTGCTACAGCGCTTCCAGCATGCAGCGTCTGCTCGAACAGTTGCTGATGTTGCTGCAAGGGGTTGTCGATGACGCCACGACCGCGATCGGCGCGCTTGACCTGGTCGGTGCGGCGGAGCAGGCACGCCTGCTGGCCCTCAACCCGGCAGTACCGACGTCGCCGGCGCCATTGCTGATGGCCCGGCTGGCGCAGTGGCTGGCACAGGCGCCGAGCCGCGATGCGCTGGTGCACGGCGAGCAGCGCCTGAGTTACGCCGGCCTGGGGCAGCGGGTCCGGCGACTGGCTGCCGGCTTGGCTGCCCAGGGTGTGGGGCCGGGGGCCCGGGTGGCCGTCGCCTTGCCCCGTTCGAGTGCCCTGGTGGAATCGATCCTGGCCACCTGGTGGCTGGGCGCGGCCTATGTGCCGCTGGACCCACATTGGCCACAGGCCCGCCAGGCCAGCATCGTCGGCCTGGCGGGCGCGGCCTGGCTGCTCGGCCAGCCCGCGCAGTCAGATCTGTGGCACGCGCAGGGTGTGCAGTTGCTCGACCCGGCGGCGCTGGTGGTGCAGCAGGCAGACGACGGTGCGCAAGCTTGCCCGTTGCAGGGCGACGAGGCGGCCTACGTGCTATTCACCTCCGGCTCCACCGGCGAGCCCAAGGGCGTGGTGATCGAGCATCGGCAGTTGGCCAACTACCTGGCCGGTGCCACGCAGCTCATGGGCCTGGAGCAGTGCTCGCGGTTCGCCTTCACCAGCGGCGTGGCGGCGGACCTGGGCAATACCACCCTGTTCGGTGCCCTGTACAACGGGGCTTGCCTGCTGGTGGCGGATGAAGACACCCTGCGCGACCCCGAACGCTTCAGGGACTACCTGGTGGCCGGCGAGGTCGATTGCCTCAAGATCGTCCCTTCGCACCTGGGCGCCTTGCTCGAAGCCGAACAACCACGCCTGCCTGGCACCCTGGTACTGGGTGGCGAGGCGCCAGCCCCTGGCCTGCTCCAGCGGGTCTTCCAGTTGCGCGCCGATTGCCGCGTGTTCAACCACTATGGCCCCACCGAGGCCACGGTCGGGGTGATGGTGCAGGTGCTGACGCCTGAGCCGCTCGGCCACGGGCCGGTCGGGCTGGGCAGCGTGCTGCCGGGCAACCAGGTGTACGTGCTGGATGCACGGCACCGCCTGGTGCCCCCTGGCGTGCTGGGCGAGCTCTACATCAGCGGCCGGCAGCTGTGCCGGGGCTACCTGAACGACGCGGGCGAAGCCTTCGTCGACCACCCGTTCGCGCCGGGAGAGCGGCTGTACCGCACGGGCGACCTGGCCCGTTACCGCGTTGATGGCAGCCTGGCCCTGCATGGGCGCAGGGACCAGCAGGTCAAGCTCAATGGCTTCCGGGTCGAGCTGGCGGAGCTTGAGGCCGAGCTGCAGCGGGTGGCCTGTGTGCGCGAGGCAGCGGTGGTCGCGGTACCTGCCGAGGACGCCCAGGCGGGGCTGCAGCCAGCGGCCTTCGTGGTGGTGCAGGCCGATGAGCAGAACCCGCAAGCCAGTATCCGCCGCGACCTGGCCTTGCGCCTGCCGGAGCCGTTGCTACCACGGCGTATCCAGGTGGTGGCGCAGTTGCCCCGGCTGGCCAATGGCAAGGTCGACCGCCAGGGCTTGGCGAAGCTGGCACCGCAGGCCCCGCAAACCGAGCAGCAGCCAGCCCGCACGGCGCTGGAACGCCTGCTGGCCAAGCGTATGGGGCAATTGCTGGAGCAGCCGGCGCTGGGCCTGCACCAGGACTTTTTTGCCGCAGGCGGTCACTCGTTGCTGGCAATCAAGCTGGTGGCGGGCATTCGCAACGTGCTGCGCCGCGAGGTGAGCCCGGCCATGGTGTTCGACAACCCGACCGTGGCCGAGCTTGCCCAGGCCCTGGGCGCATTGCCCGGCAGCGATGCGCAGGCGCTGGAAGCGCTGGCCCGTGCCCACTTGCAACTGGAGGCATTGCCGCCGGAGCAGCGCGCGGCACTGGAAGAAAAGGCCCGGCGCCTGCGCGAAACGCAGCGCTGAACCGAGGGCCCGGGTGCGTCCGCGCCCGGGCCTGTTCACAAAATTGCAAAAAACTCTAATTTCTCCTGAGCGTCGCTCGTCTCATCTACGCCTTCATCCAAGGCGTAGGTGCCGGCGCAGCTCGGGAAGGGGGCTGCGGGGCGTCATTTTTACGCCAACTATTAGAAAAAATCATCACAGCAAGGGGATTACAATGGGTTCCGTAGTACGGCAAGGGCGACGCAAGGCGTCTGCACTGCAAAAGAGCATGCTTTGCCTGTCGGTATCGGCGGTGCTGCTGGCCTTGGGGAACGCGGCCTACGCCAAAGAGGTGAAGGTCGATATTCCGAAACAGCCACTGGGTAGCGCCCTGCGCGCGTTCGGCGAGCAGACCGGCCTGCAGATCCTGTTCTCGCCCGAGATGATCGGCGATGCGCAATCGTCGCGCGTGTCTGGCAACATGGAATCGGAAACCGCCCTGCACATGCTGCTCGACGGCACCGGCTACAACTTCCAGATCGAGAACGGCGCGGTGATCCTGCTGCCGGCCACCAGCAGCACCAACGGCATCACCCTGCAGTCCACGGCCATCACCAGCCAGGGCATGGGCGAAATGACCGAGAACAGTGGCTCGTACACCACCGGTGCGGTAAGCGTCGGTTCCAAGACGCCGACCAGCCTGCGCGACACGCCACAGTCGGTGTCGGTGCTGTCCAGCCAGCTGATCGAAGACCGCAGTATCACCAGCCTGCAGGACGCGCTGAAAATGGCCCCGGGCGTCACGGTGCAGAAAACCACCAGCGACACCTACGAGTTCTACTCGCGCGGCTTTAACATCGACAGCATCCAGATCGACGGTGCCGCGCCCATGGCGTTGTCGTCGGTGGCCACCAGCTTCTATTCGCGCCGCCTGTACAACCTGGCTGAATTCGACCATGTCGAGGTGCTGCGCGGTTCGGGCGCACTGTTCGGCGGCGTCGGCGACCCGGGTGGCGTCATCAACCTGGTGCGCAAGCGCCCGCTGTCGGACTTCCAGCTCAAGCTCGAGGCCGCCGCCGGTTCGTGGGACAACTACCGCACCCAGGTCGACCTGACCGGCCCGCTGACCGACAGCGGCAACGTGCGTGGCCGGCTGGTCACGGCCTACAACGACCGCCAGTACTTCACCGACAAACTGGCCACGCAGAAGCCCACGGTCTACGGGGTGTTCGAGGTCGACCTCGGCCCGCAGACCATCTTCACCCTGGGCGGCATGTACGAAAGCACCCACTCCAACTCGTCGCTGGGCTTGCCGCGCTACACCACCGGTGCCGACATCGGCCTGGCGCGGCACACCAACCTGGGGCAGAACTGGTCCTACATGGACAATATCTCCCAGGAAATCTTCACCAAGATCGACCACTACTTCGACAACGACTGGAAGCTGAACGTCTCGTACACCAATACCCGTGACGCCGGCAAGGCGCTGGCGGCGGTGTCGGGCAACGCGGTCAACCCGGTGACCCTGGCGGGGCCAGTCTGGCGGGCCAGCTACAACGTTTATTCCACCAGCCAGGACCTGGTCGACAGCAACCTGTCCGGCAGCTTCGACGCCTTTGGCCGTGAGCACCAGTTCGTGCTGGGCGCCGACTACCAGCGCGTCACCAGCCGCTGGCAGGGCTCGGGGGTGTTTACCGGCACCGGCGTGCCGATCGACGTGTTCGACCCAGGCTACTGGAAGCCGACCACCACCTCGCTGGTGACCCCGCGCGACTACAGCCCCAACACCCAGGAGCAGTACGGCCTGTACGGGCGCCTGACCCTGCAGGTGAGCGACCCGCTCAAGGTCATCCTCGGTGGGCGCGCGGCCCGTTACCACTTCCAGCAGGTCTACACCAACGCAGGCGTGGTGCAGAGCGACATCGACATGCGCGAACCGACGCGCTTCGTGCCGTACTTCGGCGCCATCTATGACCTCGACGATCAATGGTCGCTGTACGGCAGCTACTCGAAGATCTACAAGCCGCAGCAGAGCTACCTGCGCGGGCCGTTGGGCAGCAACGATGTGCTCGAGCCGCTCGAGGGCAAGACCACCGAGCTGGGCATCAAGGGCGAGCTGTTCGACGGCCGCCTGAATACCAGCCTGGCGGTGTTCTACACCAAGCGCAAGAACGGCGCGGTGCAAGACACCAACTACCCGCAGGCGTCGGTGCTGTATGGCGGCAGCTGCTGCTACGTGAACCAGGGCGAGGTCGTCAGCAAGGGCATCGAGCTGGAAGCGACGGGCGAGATCCTCCCGGATTGGAACCTGATGGCCAGCTACGTGTACAACTACAACAAGAACGAAACCGACAGCACGGCCTTGAGCACCATCACGCCCAAGCATCAGTTCAAGGTGTGGACCACCTACCAGCTACCTGACGCGTTCAAGGACTGGACCGTCGGCGGTGGCGTCGATGTCCAGAGCGCCACTTACGTCAGCGGTACCACCGTACGCGTGGACGGCAATGGCAATGTGGTCGAGTCGAACATTCCGTTCGATTACAAGCAAAGCGGCTACGCCGTCTGGAATGCCCTGGTGCGCTACCGCGTGGATGACCACTGGACGGTGTCGCTCAACGCCAACAACCTGTTCGACAAGACCTACTATCAGACGGTCTCCAGTGCGGCGAACGGCAACTTCTACGGCGACCCTCGCAACTACATGCTGACCCTGCGCGGCGAGTTCTAAGCCCGCCAGCACCTGCCGACAGGCACCTGAAACCGGCCGATCCCTGCCCAGGGACCGGCCGGTTTCGTTTCGCCGGGCAGGCCGCCAGGGCGCCCGCTGCGGGCCGCCCAGCCGTGTAAATTTCGCCGCAAGCCTTTCGTCAACTGAGGACGACGCACTTCCCGCACCCTTCGACACGAGGCCGACACTGATGTCTTCCACCCCCTTGACCGACGATGACCTGCTGGCGCTGTTGATGGCTGACGACAGCGACGATCCCGGCGTCATTTGCCCCATGGGGCGGCCATTCACGTGTCAGGCTTCGTTCGCCCAGCAGCGTCTGTGGGTGCTGCAGCAACTGGACCCGAGCAGTTCTGCCTACCACCTGGCGCGCGCGCTGCACCTTGTCGGCCCCTTGCAAGTGGCGGTGCTGGAGGCGGCGCTGCAGCAGGTGGTGGCACGCCACGAGATCCTGCGCACCGGCTTCGAAGCGGTCGATGGCCAGCCCATGCAAGTGGTGGACAACGCGACGCGCCCGCTGCTGCAGGTCGAACGCCTGGCCGCGGCGGACGGTGCCGAGCGCCGGCAGCTGCTGGCCGCGCGCCTGCAAGCGCTGACCCTGCAACCGTTCGACCTGGGGCAGGCGCCGCTGCTGCGTTGCGTGCTGTTCGAGCTTGGCCCGCAGGAGCATGTGCTGTTCCTGAACATGCACCACATCGTCTCCGACGCCTGGTCCAACCCGATCCTGCTGCGTGACCTGACCCTGGCCTACACCCAGGCCCTGCAAGGCGACACCACGCCCTTGCCGGCCTTGCCGGTGCAATATGCGGACTACGCCCACTGGCAACGCCACGTATACCCCGGCACGGCGGAATACGGGCGAGCCCAGGCCTACTGGAAAGACTACCTGGCAGGGGACATCGCCCCACTGAGCTTGCCGGTCGATCGCGCGCCCCATGCCGCGCAGTCTGGCATTGCGGCGCTGCACCGGGTAAGCGTGCCCGCGGCGCTGATGGCCCGCCTGCACACCCAGTGCGAGCGCCTCGGGCTGACGCCGTTCGCCTTCGTGCTGGGCGCCTGGCAGCTGCTGCTGGCGCGCTACAGTGGCCAGGCCGATTTCTGCGTCGGCGTGCCCAATGCTGCGCGCAACCGCGCACAGATCCAGGACCTGGTCGGTTACTTCGTCAACGCCCAGCTGTATCGCGTGCAGGTTGACGGCGCGACCACGGGGCAGGCGTTCCTGCAGGGTATCCGGCGTCATTCCCTGGCGTTGCTGGAGCACGCCGACTGGCCGATCGAGCTGCTTGAGCAGCAGGGGCAGGCTGGCGCCACGTTCGAGACCTTGTTCAACTGGCGGGTGGATGGCGACCGGCCGGCAGCGCTGCGCCTGGGGGAGGTGGCCGTCGATTTCCTCGCGACCGGCCCGCAGCAGGCCAAGTTCGCCCTGTCGCTGGATGTCGACTACGCCCCCGAGGCCATGAGCGCGGTGTTGGAGTACGACGCAGGTCAATTCACCGGCGCAACCATCGAGCGCCTTGGGCGGCATTGGCTGCACCTGCTGGCAGGGCTGGCCGAGGCACCCGAGCGGCCCCTCGCGGAGCTCGCGCTGCTGGCGCCCGACGAGCAGCATCGGGTCATCGCCCAGTGGAACCCGGCGCTCACCGAATACCCGGCCGCGCCATGCCTGCATGTGGCCATCGAGGCGCAAGCGGCCAGGGTGCCGCAGGCTATCGCCGTGGTGGCGGGCGAGCAGCGGGTGACCTATGACGAGCTCAACCGACGGGCCAACCGCCTGGCGCACCTGCTGCGGGCAGCGGGTGTAGGGCCTGACGTGCGGGTGGGGGTCGCGTTGGAGCGGGGCGTGGACATGGTGGTCGGCCTGCTGGCGATCCTGAAGGCAGGTGGCGCCTACGTGCCAATGGACCCCGAGTACCCGGCCGAGCGGCTGGCCTACATGCTGGCCGACAGTGCCATCGCCTTGCTGGTGACCCACAGCCAGTCGCGTGGCCAGTTGCCCGAGGTCGAAGGCGTGAGCTGCATCGAGCTCGACCAGCCGGCGCTGCTGAACGATTACCCTGACAGCAACCCTGCCAATACCACCGACCCCGACAACCTGGCGTACGTCATCTACACCTCGGGCTCCACCGGCAAGCCCAAGGGCACCTTGCTGGCGCACCGCAACGTGGCCCGGCTGTTCCAGGCGACCCAGGCGGATTTCCGGTTTGACGAGCACGATGTGTGGAGCGTGTTCCACTCCTACGCCTTCGACTTCTCCGTGTGGGAGCTGTTCGGTGCCTTGCTGCATGGCGCCACCGCGGTGATCGTGGCGCGGGAGGTGGCGCGCTCGGCCGCGGACTTCCATGCCTTGCTGGTGCGCGAACGGGTCACCGTGCTCAACCAGACACCGTCGGCGTTCGGCCAGCTGATCCCGGTCGCCTGCGCGGCGGCCAATGCCGACCAGGCCCTGGCGCTGCGCTACGTGGTGTTCGGCGGCGAGGCCCTGGACGTCGCCAGCCTCAAGCCTTGGTTCGAGCGTTTTGGCGACCGCCAGCCACAATTGATCAACATGTATGGCATCACCGAGACCACGGTGCATGTCACCTATCGCCCGCTGAGCCGCGCCGACCTGGCGTTGCAAGGCGCAAGCCCGATCGGCACGGTCATCGAGGACCTCTCCTGGTACTTGCTGGACCGCGACTTCAACCTGGTCGCACCGGGGTGCCAGGGGGAGCTGCATGTCGGCCGTGCCGGCCTGGCCCGTGGTTACCATGGGCGCCCGGGGCTGACGGCCGAGCGCTTCGTGCCCGACCCCTTCGATGACAGCCCCGCGGGTGGTGGGCGCCTGTACCGTACGGGCGATCTTGCCGGTTATCGCACCGATGGCATCATCGACTACCGGGGCCGCATCGATCACCAGGTGAAGATTCGCGGTTTTCGCATCGAGCTGGGCGAGATCGAAGCCCGGCTGCAAGACCATCACGGCATCGCCAAGGCGGTGGTGCTCGACCGGGACGGGCCGGGCGGCAAGCAACTGGTCGCCTACCTGCTGACCGGCGACCAGCACGCGGTCAGCGCTGCGCAACAGGACACCCTGCGCAGCCAGCTGCGCGACTACCTGCGCGGGCTGCTGCCGGAGCACATGGTGCCTGCGCACCTGATGTTCCTGCAGGCGCTGCCCCTGACCGTCAATGGCAAGCTCGACCGCAAGGCACTGCCCCAACCAGAGGCCAGCTTCGGGGCCGGCTATGTGGCGCCCGAGGGTGACCATGAGCAACAGATCGCCAGGCTCTGGGCTCAGGTGCTGAAGCTCGAGCGTGTGGGGCGACACGACAATTTCTTCGAGCTGGGTGGGCATTCGCTGCTGGCGACCCAGGTGATCTCGCGCCTGCGCCAGGCCCTGGGCCTCGACCTGCCGTTGCGCGCCTTGTTCGAGAAGCCGGTGCTGGCCGATTTCGCGGCGCTGGCCGGGCAGGGCAGTGACGACGGTGCGCCGCCCATCGTAGCCGTGGACCGCAGCCAGCCGCTGAGCCTATCCTACGCCCAGCATCGCCAGTGGTTCCTGTGGCAACTGGACCCCGACAGCAGTGCCTACAACATCCCCGCGGCGCTGCGCCTGCGCGGGCAACTGAACGTCAGCGCCCTGGGCCGCAGTTTCGAGGCGCTGACGCTGCGTCACGAAACCTTGCGCACCACCTTCCGGGTCGAGGATGGCCAGGCGGTGCAGGTGATTCATCCGCACCAGGCGTTCTGCCTCCAGGCCGAGCCCGTCACCGCGCCTGCCGGCGATGCGCTGCAAGCCTGGCTCCAGGGCCTGATCGAAGCGGAAACACAGCGCCCCTTCGACCTGGCGCAAGGCCCGCTGCTGCGCGTGAAACTGCTGCGCCTGGCCGATGACGACCACGTGCTGGTCCTCACCCTGCACCACATCGTCACCGATGGCTGGTCGATGCCGATCCTGGTGGAAGAGCTCGAACAGCACTATGCCGGCCTGTGCAGCGGCCAGCCAGTGGCCTTGCCGGCGCTGGCGGTACAGTACGCCGACTACGCGGCCTGGCAGCGCCAGTGGATGCAGGCGGGTGAGCAGCAACGCCAGCTGGCCTACTGGCAGCAACAGCTGGGCGGCGACCAGCCGGTGCTGGAACTGCCCACCGACCGCCCGCGCCCGGCGGTGCAGAGCCTGGCCGGGGCCAACCACGACATCGTCCTCGACGACGGGCTGGCCGTGGCGCTCAAGCAATTGGCCAAGCAGCACAATGCAACCCTGTTCATGGTCCTGCTGGCCAGCTTCCAGGCGCTGCTGCACCGTTATACCGGGCAGCGCGACATTCGCGTCGGCGTGCCGATCGCCAACCGTAACCGGGCGCAGATCGAGCGGCTGATCGGCTTCTTCGTCAACACCCAGGTGCTGCGCGCGGATTGTGATCCGCAGCTGTCGTTCAAGGCGCTGCTGGGGCAGGTCAGGGATACCGCCCTGGCGGCGCAGGCCCATCAGGACCTGCCGTTCGAGCAACTGGTGGATGCCCTGCAGCCGGAACGCAGCCTCAGCCACAGCCCGTTGTTCCAAGTGATGCTCAACCACCAGACCCAGGTGCGTGGCGAGACCCGCGAACTGCCGGGCCTGAGCTTGCAGCGACTGTCCTGGGAGCGCCACAGCGCGCAGTTCGACCTGACCTTGAACACCTTCGAGCACGCCGATGGCCTGGGCGCTTCGCTGAGCTACGCCACTGCGCTGTTCGACCGGCAGACGGTGCAGGCCCTGGCCGACAACTGGCGGGTGCTGCTGCATGGCATCGTCGAGCAACCTGAAGCGCGCATCGCCGACTTGCCGCTGCTCGATGCCTACAGCCGCCAGCAGGTGATCCAGGCCTGGAACCCGGCACCGGTTCAGCACCCGGTCGAGCTGTGCGTGCACCAGGCCATCGAGGCCCAAGCTGCGCGTGCGCCGCAGGCCGTGGCCGTGACCTGCGAAGGTCGGCACCTGACCTACCGGCAACTCAACCAGCGCGCCAACCGCCTGGCGCGCCGGCTGCGCCACCTTGGCGTTGGCGCCGACGTGCGCGTGGGCCTGGCCATGGCCCGCAGCCTGGACATGGTGGTCGGGCTACTGGGGATCCTCAAGGCCGGGGGCGCCTATGTGCCGCTGGACCCGGAATACCCGCAGGACCGCCTGGCCTACATGATTGAGGACAGTGGCATCACCCTGTTGCTGACCCAGCCCGAATTGCTGGCGCAATTGCCCCTGGCCCCCGGTGTGCAGAGCCTGGTGCTGGAGCAGGACGAGCCGGCACCGGGCGATGACCAGCCTGACCTTGGCAACCAGACCTCGCCGCAGAACCTGGCGTATGTGATCTATACCTCGGGCTCCACTGGCAGGCCCAAGGGTACGCTGCTGCCGCATGCCAACGTGATGCGCCTGTTCCAGGCCACCCAGGACTGGTTCGGCTTCACTGCCGAGGACGTCTGGAGCGTCTTCCACTCCTACGCCTTCGACTTCTCCGTGTGGGAAGTGTTTGGCGCGCTGCTGCATGGCGCCCGGGCGGTCATCGTCCCGCGCGACGTGGCCCGCTCGCCGGAAGACTTCCACGCCCTGCTGGTGCGCGAACAGGTCACCGTGCTCAACCAGACGCCCTCGGCGTTCAAGGAGCTGGTGGCCATCGCCTGCCAGCCGAACCAGGACCCGGCGGCCCTGGCCTTGCGCTACGTGGTGTTCGGCGGCGAGGCGCTGAACGTCGCCAGCCTCAGGCCCTGGTTCGAGCGTTTTGGCGACCAGCGCCCGCAGTTGGTCAACATGTACGGCATCACCGAGACCACGGTGCACGTCAGCTACCGCCCGCTGTGCCTGGCCGATGTGCACCGCGAAGGGCTCAGCCCCATCGGCGAGGTCATCCCCGACCTGTCCTGGTACCTGCTGGACGCCAACCTGGAGCTGGCTGTGGCCGGCAGCCAGGGCGAGCTGCACATTGGGCAGGCAGGGCTCGCGCGTGGCTACCACCAGCGCCCGGCGCTGACGGCCGAACGCTTCATCCCCGACCCGTTCGACACCAGCCCCCAGGGCGGTGGCCGGCTGTACCGCACCGGCGACCTGGCACGCTACCGGGCCGAGGGCAGCATCGACTACGTGGGCCGTATCGACCACCAAGTGAAGATCCGCGGTTTCCGCATCGAGCTGGGTGAAATCGAAGCACGCCTGCAGGCTCACCCTCGGGTCGCGGAGGCGGTGGTGCTGGACGTCGACGGCGCTGCCGGCAAGCAGCTGGTGGCCTACCTGATCGCCGATCAGGCGCAGGCGCTGGACCTGGCTGCGCAGCATGCCTTGCGCGGCGAATTGCGTGACTATCTGCTGGCGAGCCTGCCGGACCACATGGTCCCGGCGCACCAGGTGTTCCTGGCCGCCTGGCCACTCACCGCCAACGGCAAGCTCGACCGCAAGGCACTGCCGGCACCCGATGCCAACCAGGTGCGGCAAACCTTCGTCGCCCCTGAAACGCCCCTGCAACAGCAGATCGCGGCGATCTGGGCCGATGTGCTGAAACTGGACCAGGTCGGCCTGGCAGACAACTTCTTCGAACTGGGCGGCGACTCGATCATCTCGATCCAGGTGGTCAGCCGGGCGCGTCAGGCCGGTATCCGCATCACCCCCAAGCAGTTGTTCCAGCACCAGACCGTGCAGGGGCTGGCCGCCGTGGCCACCCAGGGCGCAGCGGGCGACGTGCAGATCGACCAGGGCCCGGTCACCGGCCAGGCCGTGCTGCTGCCGATTCACCACTACTTCTTCGATGAGCCGATTCCCGCGCGGCATCACTGGAACCAGGCGTTACTGTTGCGTCCGGTCGAGGCGCTGGACGGGCAATTGCTGGAACAGGCGCTGCTGGCCCTGATCGCCCACCACGATGCCCTGCGCCTGAGCTTCGCCCAGGCCGATGACGGCCGTTGGGCGGGCCGGTATCGGGAGGTTGCGCAGCAGCCTTCGTGCTTCTGGCACGAGGCCGTGGCCGATGTTCCGGCCCTGGAGGCCGTGTGCGAGCGCGCCCAGCGCAGCCTTGACCTGGCCCAGGGGCCGTTGCTGCGCGCAGTATTCGCCACCTTGCCCGACGGCGACCAACGGCTGTTGCTGGCGATTCACCACTTGGCGGTAGACGGGGTGTCCTGGCGCATCCTTCTGGAAGACCTGCAGAACGCCTATGGCCAATTGCGCGCAGGGCAGCCAGTCAGCCTGCCGGCCAAGACCAGCTCCACCCGTGCCTGGGCCGAAAGCCTGCGCGGTTACGCCCAGGGCAGCGGCCGCGAGCAGTTGCCGTACTGGCAGGCCCTGTTGACCGATGTGCAGGCCGACCTGCCGTGCGACAACCCGTCAGGCTCGCTGCAAGGGGTACACCAGGCAGTTGCCCATACCCGCCTGGGCGCCGAAGACACCCGTGCCCTGTTGCAACACGCGCCGGCGGCCTATCGCACCCAGGTCAACGACCTGCTGCTGACCGCCCTGGCCCGGGTGATAGCACGCTGGACCGAGCAGGAGCACGTGCTGGTGCAGCTGGAGGGGCATGGCCGCGAAGACCTGTTCGACAATGTCGACCTGACCCGTACCGTGGGTTGGTTCACCAGCCTGTTCCCGGTCAAGCTCAGCCCGGCGCCGTCGCTGGCGCAGTCGCTCAAGCGCATCAAGGAACAGCTGCGGGCAATCCCCGACAAGGGGGTCGGCTTCGGTGCGTTGCGCTACCTGGCCGATCAGCCGGCCCGTGAGGCGCTGGCCGCCTTGCCGGTGCCGCGCATTACGTTCAACTACCTGGGGCAGTTCGACGGCAGCTTCGCCGAAGCCTCCGGCGCCGGGCTGCTGACGCCGGCGGTGGAAAGCAGCGGTGCCAGCCTGAGCGAAGCAGCCCCGCTGGGTAACTGGCTGTCGATCAATGGCCGGGTCTACGGTGGCGAGCTGAGCTTGGGCTGGAGCTTCAGCCGCGAGATGTTCAAGCCGGCGTCGGTGCAGCGCCTGGCGGATGAATACGCCGCCGAGCTCAAGGCCCTGATCGCCCATTGCGTCAGCGGCGAGGCGGCGGGTATCACGCCATCGGACGTGCCGCTGTCGGGCCTCGACCAGGCGCAACTGGACAACCTGCCGGTCCCGGCCGCGTACATCGAGGACATCTACCCGCTGTCGCCCATGCAGCAAGGCATGCTGTTCCACGCCAGCGAAGACGACCAGGCGGACCTGTACATCAACCAGACCAGCGTGCCTGTCACCGGGCTTGAGGCCGAGCGCTTCGTCGCCGCCTGGCAACAGGTGGTCGCCCATCACCCGATACTGCGCACCAGCTTCCACCAAGGCGCATCGCTGGCGGAGCCGGTGCAACTGGTGCAGCGCCAGGCGCAGCTGGACATCCGCCTGCTGGACTGGTCGACCAGGGCGGTGAGCGAGGATGACCTGGCGCAGCAGGTGCTGGAGGATCGGCGTCGCGGCTTCGACCTGGCCCAGGCGCCGCTGATGCGCCTGACCTTGATCCGCCTGGCGGATCGCCACCACCTGATCTGGACCAGCCACCACCTGCTGATGGACGGTTGGAGCGCCTCGCGGCTGATCGCCGACGTGCTGGCCAGTTACGCCGGCCACGCCCCCGAGCCCCAGGCCTGCCGCTACCGCGACTATATCGACTGGTTGCAGCGCCAGGACTTGCAGGCCGCCCAGCGCTTCTGGGAGGAAAAACTGGACGGCGAGGGTGCCGCGACCTTGCTCGCCAGCGTTCTGCCACAGCCCGAAACGCCGCTGCCCGGGCATGCCGCGCTGTACCTGAAGTGGGACCAGGCACGCACCCAGGGCCTGCAAGACTTCGCCCAACGCCAGCGGGTCACCCCCAACACCCTGATCCAGGCTGTGTGGCTGTTGCTGTTGCAGCGCTACACCGGGCAGGCGCGGGTGTGCTTCGGTGCAACCGTTGCAGGCCGGCCCGCCGACGTGGCCGGTGCCGACAAGCTGCTGGGCCTGTTCATCAACACCATCCCGGTCATCCAGCGCCCGCTCGCCACCCAGCCGGTGGCGCAGTGGTTGCAGGCGCTGCAGACCTACAACCTGGAGGCCCGTGACTTCGAGCACACCTCGCTGGCCGATATCCAGCGCTGGAGCGGCCGCAGCGGCCTGCCGCTGTTCGACAGCATCGTGGTGTTCGAGAACTACCCGATCGACGACCGCCTGCAGCAAGGCGTGGGTGGCCCCCTGAGCTTCGGCGAGGTGCAGTCGCGGGATGTGACCAACTACGCCATGGACCTGGCGGTGAACCTGGGCAACACTTTGAGCATCGAGTTCCTCTACCTGCGCAGCCGCTTCAGCGAGCCGGTGGTGGCGAACATCGTCGCCTCCTTCGAAACCCTGCTTGACGCCATCCTGGCCAACCCCGAGGCCTGCCTGGGCAACCTGCCCATGTGCGCCGCGGCAACGCCAGACGTTGCGCCCGTGACGCCGCAGCGCACGTCGGTCGCCGAGCTGATCGCGGCCCAGGCCCAGCGCCGGGGCGATGCCATCGCTGTGGTGTGTGGCGGGCAGCAGCTGAGCTTCGATGCCCTGGAGCGCTGTGCCAACCAGCTGGCGCAGGTGCTGGTGGCCCGGGGCATCGGGCCTGAGAGCCGGGTGGGCGTGGCCCTGGAACGGTCGGTGCAGAGCATCGTGGCATTCTATGCCGTGCTCAAGGCCGGTGCGGCCTACGTGCCGCTGGACATCGACTACCCCCGCGAGCGCCTGGAATGGATCATTCAGGATTCGGGCATGGCCCTGCTCCTGAGCCACTCTGCGCTGTTGCCACGCCTGCCGGTGACGCCCGGCTCCGAGTGCCTGGCGCTGGACGAACTGGACCTGGCGGCGCAGCCTGCCCGCGCGCTGCAAGTACCGGTGCAGGCGCACAACCTGGCCTACATGATCTACACCTCGGGCTCCACCGGCCAGCCCAAGGGCGTGGCGGTGGGCCATGGCCCGTTGAGCATGCACTGCCAGGCGATCATCGCCCGTTACGGCATGGACCGCGACACCCGCGAGCTGCTGTTCATGTCGTTCGCCTTCGACGGTGCCCAGGAGCGTTGGCTGTCGACGCTGCTGGCCGGTGGGCGGCTGGTGATGCGTGACAACCAGCTGTGGACCGCCGAGCAGACCCTGCGCACCCTGCGCGAGCAGGCGATCAGCATTGCCTGCTTCCCGCCGGCCTACCTGCAGCAACTGGCCGAGCAGGCCGCCCTGGAAACGGTGGCGCCACCTGCGGTACACACCTACTGCTTCGGCGGCGACGCGGTGGCCCAGGCCACCTTCGAGCAAGTCAAGGCCAGCTTGCAGCCGCGTTACCTGACCAACGGCTATGGCCCAACCGAAACCGTGGTAACGCCGCTGCTGTGGAAGGTCGCTGGCGATCAGCCTTGCGGCGGCCCTATCGCGCCGATCGGCGAAGCCGTGGGCGCCCGTGAGCTGTATGTGCTGGACGATCAGCTGAACCTGCTGCCAGATGGCGTGGCCGGTGAGCTGTACATCGGTGGCGAGGGCCTGGCCCGCGGTTATCACCAACGCCCCGGGCTTACCGCCGAGCGCTTCGTGGCCAGCCCGTTCCAGGCCGGCGGGCGGCTGTACCGCAGTGGTGACTTGGTGCGCCGACGCGCCGATGGGATATACGATTACCTGGGCCGCCTGGACCAACAGGTGAAGATCCGCGGTTTCCGTATCGAGCTTGGCGAAATCGAGGCGCGCCTGCGCGATTGCGAAAGCGTGCGCGATGCGGTGGTGAGCGTGCAAGGGGAGGGTTCCGACAAGCGCCTGGTCGGCTACGTGACCAGCACCGCCGCCAGCCCGGACATCGGCGAGGCGCTGCGCGAGCAGCTGCGTGCGGTACTGCCCGACTACATGGTGCCCGCCCGCATCCTGCTGCTGGATGCCCTGCCGCTCAACCCGAACGGCAAGGTCGACCGCAAGGCGCTGCCTGATCCGGACTGCAGTGAACCTGAAGCGCTATATGTGGCACCGCGCAACCTGTTCGAGGAGCAGCTGGCGCAGATCTGGGCCGATGTGCTGGGCGTCGAACGGGTGGGGGTGACGGACAACTTCTTCGAACGCGGCGGCGACTCGCTGCGCAGCCTCAAGGTGATCTCGCGGGTGCGCAGCCTGCAGCGCGAAGGGTTCGAGCTCAAGCTGCGCGACCTGATGAGCCGGCCGACGATTGCCGAGCTGTCCGGTTACAGCGAGCCGGCGGCGGGTGAACTCGACCCGCTGCTGTTGCTCAACGACCCGGTGAGCAACGTGCCACCGCTGTTCTGCCTGCATGCAGGCTACGGCACGGTGTTCGACTACGAACCCCTGGCCCGCCACCTGAAGGGCGAGTGCAGTGTCTACGGCGTGCAGTGCCGCATGCTGCTGGACCCGGACTGGCAGGACGAATCTTTGGCGAGCATGGCCATCGACTATGCCCAGTACATTCGTCAGAAGCAGCCCGACGGCCCGTACCGTTTGCTCGGTTGGTCGCTGGGTGGGGTACTGGCGGTGCTGGTGGCGGCCGAGCTGCGCCAGCAAGGGCAGGTTGTCGAGCACGTCTCGCTGGTGGACAGCTTCATCCCGCTGGAACCTGCACAGCAGGCGTCAGCCGAGGCCTTCGACTGGCGCGAGGAACTGGCCGGCTTCTGCCAGGTGATGAACGTCGCCCAGCCAGCGGGTTCGCTGCCCTCGAACTTCGAGGCGACAGCCTTGCCTTCGTTGCCACAGCTCACCGCCTACTTCGCCAGCGGCATTGCCGGCGGCACCGGCTTCGATGCCGAGGACCTGGCCCAGGGGTTCATTGTCGGGTTGCGCCTGCGCGACTTGTCATTGCAGGCCCTGGCCTTGCCGAAACTGGCTGGCCCGGTGAGTTTCTGGTGGGCGCACGCCGTGCCTGGCGCGGCGCAGGCCGGCTTCGAACGGCACGTGGCGGTCCAGGTGGCCCGGTTTGCTCTGGACAGTGACCATTACGGCATCCTCAGGCACCCGAGCTTGCTGGCGGGGCTGGGCGGCGCACTGGCGCGCAAGGTGTCCGCCTGACCGAGGCGCGCACAGGGCAGCTGCCCCCGGGCGCTGCCCTGGCTGCGCGGGCCCATTGATCCGACTGTGCCCCCACCCGGCGTCGCTGCGTGGGGGTTTTGTTTTTCACCGCTATGAAGTTCTTTTCAAGGAGAACCAAGATGTCGCTGCATCCCGATCTGGAAGCGTTTCTGGAACTGGTGGAGTTCGGCAGGGCTACCGGTAAAAGCCTGCCCATGCATGAGCAGAGCGTCGAACAGGCGCGCGCGGAATTCGAGCTGAGCGCCCTGTTGCTGGACCCGGCCCCGCCGCAGGATATCGCGGTCACCGCGCTGCACATTCCCGCGCGCGACGGCGCGCGGCTGTCAGCCCGGCTCTACCGCGCACCGGCCTGCAAGGCCCAGGCCCCGGTGATGCTGTACTTCCATGGTGGCGGTTACGTGGTCGGCAGCCTCGACTCCCACGACGTGGTCTGCCGTCGCCTGGCGCAAGCTACGGGGCATGCCGTGCTGGCCCCGGCCTACCGCCTGGCCCCTGAGCATCGCTTTCCGGTGGCGCTGGACGATGCCCTCGACAGCGCCTGCTGGCTGGCGGCCAATGCAGCGTCGCTGGGCCTGGACGCGTCGCGCCTGGTGGTGGCGGGGGACAGCGCCGGCGCCACCCTGGCTACCTTGCTGGCACACACCGCGGCCACGCAAGGCCCTGACGCCGGTTTCGCCCTGGCGGCGCAGATGCTGTTCTACCCGGTCTGCGATGCCTCGGTGACCTATGAATCAAGCCGTGCATACGCCGAGGGGTACCTGCTGGAGCACCAGACGATGGGCTGGTTCTACCAGCACTACCTGGGCGAGGCGGGCAGGCGTGACGATTGGCGGGTGTCGCCGTTGCTGGCCGACCATGGGCGGCCATTGGCCCCCGCTTACGTCAGCGTGGCGCAGTACGACCCGTTGCGCGATGAAGGGCTGGCCTATGCCGAGTTTCTAAAGCGTGGCGGCACGCCGGTGACGTTGCGGCTGGAGGAGGGGTTGACCCACGACTTCCTGCGGATGTCCGGGGTCCTCAATGGCGGGGTGGAGGGGCTGTACCAGGCTGCCGCCGACTGGTTGCGGCAGCAGGCCTGAAGCCTGACCGCCGGCAGCGCAGGGCTGCCGGCGGTGCGTTGGTTCACTCAGGCAACGTTCAGCTCGCAGAGCACCTGGCCGGCTTGCATGCGCACCAGCTGGTCGGCGACATCGAAGTATCGGTCGTCGTGGCTGATGACGATGATGGTCTTGCCCAGCTTCTTGAGCTCCGGCAGCAGCTCGGTGTAGAACACCCGGCGGAACGTCGGGTCCTGGTCTGCGGCCCATTCATCGAACACCAGCACCGGGCGCTCCTCCAGCCAGGCATTGATCAGCGCCAGGCGCTTGCGTTGCCCGGTGGACAGGTCGGTGGTGCTGAACACGCCGTCGCGCACGCTCACCTTGTGCGCGATCTCCAGGCGCTTGAGGTAGGTCTGGGCGCTGTCGGGGACCTGCTGTGGGCCCATGGCCGGGTCTTCGAACAGGTAGTAGTCGGCGAAGATGGTGGTGAACAGCTGACGGTAGTCGTCGCGGTGCTGCGCGTCGATGGCCTGGCCGTCGACGCGGATCTCCCCTTGCTGCGGCGCATACAGCCCCAGCAGCAGCTTGATCAGGGTGGTCTTGCCGCAGCCGTTCTCACCGACGATAAAGACGATGTCGCCCTGTTTGATTTCCAGGTTCACCGGGCCCAGGGCGAACGGTGCGCTGCCTTCAACCGGTGGGAATGCGTAGCGCACGTCGCGCAGTTCCAGGGTGGCAAGGCCGGTCATCTGGCTCTTGCGGTCCTGCAGCAGCAGGTGCGGCTCGGGCGAGGAAAACTGCTCGGACAGCTCGGCGATGCGGCGGAAGGCGATCTGTGCCCGGCTGACGATCGGCAGGGTGCCGACCAAGTGCTCCAGCGGGCCCTTCATGTACAACAGCACCAGCACGAAGCCACTCATCACCGAGGCGTCCGCGGCCGGCCACAGCGACTGCAGCACCAGCGCCACGCCGATCACCGCGAAGAACAGCATGGAGCCGAAGCTCTTGGCCACGACGAAGGTGTTGATCGAGCGGATCTGGGTGTCGCGGATGCGGTCGGCGGTGCCCTGGATGTGGCTGCTGAACATGCGCTGGCGGCGTGGCCGGTGGATGCGCAGCTCCTTGGCGCCGGCGGCGATGGCGTGGTAGTGCTTCTGCAGCTCGTCCTCGGCATCGCGCGCGGCCAGGAAGCCTTTCATGCCTTTGGCCCGGGCCAGGTACTGGGCGCCCGTGCCCAGGGCGATGGCCACCAGCATCAGCAGGAACATCGGCCATGACAGCAAGGCGAGGTAGCCAAGGCAGCCCAGGGTAACGGTCATGGATATGGCCAGGGGGGCGAAGGCGAAGGCGAAGTCGCTGATGGTGTCCACGTCATGGGTCAGTACCGGTATCAGGCGGTGACTGCGGTAACGCTCAATCTGCTCGATGGGCGCAGACAGCACCTTCTCGCCCAGTTCCTTGCGCAGCGAGGCGATGATCGACTGGCCGACGCGGTTGGTGCCAAGGTCGGAGAAGATCGAGCTGGCCAGCGCTACCAGGCACTGCCCGGCAAATAGCCACACCACCCCCTGGCCCAGGCCGCCCTGGGCATGCAGCGCGCGGTTGATGGTCGCCAGCAGGACGGTGATGCTCAAGCCACCGACTACGCCCAGCAGCACGGAACCCAGTACGGTGTATTTGAACGGGCGCAGCAGGGTGAACAACTCCCGTAGCGCGCTTTTAGGTTGCGGTGACATGGTGTACTCCTTGTGACGCATCAAACGCTGGTTAGCGTGCATAAGTGCCGGATCAGGCGTCAGGCCGCGGTCATGACCTGCTCGAAGGCCGCCAGAAACGCCTGCATCTGCTGCGGTGTACCCACGGTCACGCGCATCCAGTCGGGCCATGCCTGGAACACTCGCCCGACCCGGACCTTGCGCCGGGCCAGGGCTTCGATGACCGGTTGCGCAGGGCGCCCGAGCTGCACCATGAAGCAGTTCGCCTGGGCGTCCGTGCAGCGGTAGCCGGCGGCGCGCAGGTGCTCGGTGGTGCTGTGCAGGATCTGCTGGTTGGTGCGTTTGCGTTCGCTGACCAGGTCGGCCTGCTCCAGGCTGGCGATGCCGCCCAGGGAGGCTGCCAGGGAAATGAAATTGCGCCCGTTGAAGCGCTGCAGCGCGGTCAGCACGGCAGGCCTGGCGATGGCCAGGCCCAGGCGTGCGCCGGCCATGCCATACAGCTTTGAGAAGGTGCGCAGGACCATCACGTCGTCGTGCTGCACGGCCAGGTCCAGGCAGGGCGGGGCATCGCTGAAGTGGATATAGGCCTCGTCGATGATTGCCAGGCAGCCGGCGGGCTTGTGCGTGACCACCTGCTCGATGTCGGCGCGTGGGGTCAGGGTGCCCGTGGGGTTGTTGGGGTTGCACAGGTAGATCACCCCGGCATTGCGGTCGGCGGCCAGCATGGCGCGTGCATCGTGGGCGTGGCGGGCATCGAGGGGCACCTCGTGCACGGCGGCGCCGACGCTGCTGGCGCCGGCCGCCACCGAGTCGTAGGTCGGCGCGGCGGTGACCACGCTGCGCGGGCCTGCGTATTGGGCCAGCGCGTATTGCAGGGGGGGGCGCGAGCCGCAGAACACCGCCACGTGATCCTCGGGGATGCCGTTCTGCCGGGCGAACAGTTCGATCAGGCGGACCTGTTGTTCGTAATAGTAACGCCCGCTCTGGCGGCCGCCCTGTTCCAGGGCCTTGACCGCCAAAGGGCTCGGGCCGTACGGGCTTTCGTTGTAGTCCAGGCGCACGATGTCGTCGCCAAAGACCGGGTCCGGCACGGGGCCGGCAGGCAGTTGCGCGGCCCAGGCAGGCAAGGCGGGGGCGGCACTGGCCAGCGCAGCGGTGGTGACGAAGCGTCGTCGGCTCAAAGCACTCATGGGGTTGCTCCTCGGGTCAGTCCTGGTGGTCAACGTCCAGGTCGCGGGCTACGCGAAAGCCCAGCCAGTCACCGCGCACCTGAGGTTCGCGTTCGTTGCGGTTGCCGGAGCGCGAGAAAATCGCCGGCTCGCTATAGTCGTTGCCGCGGATCTGCCGATGCCCGCAGTTGCCGCCGGTGGTCCAGGCGCTGCCATCGGTGGGTGCGCCGACATAGTCGGTGTGCCAGCAGTCTTCCAGCCATTCGTAGACGTTGCCGTGCATGTCGTACATGCCGAAGGCGTTGGGCGGGAAGCTGCCGACCGGCGAGGTGAACGAGAAGCCGTCGGCCGGGCCGTAGACGTTGGCGTGCTTGCTGATGGTGTACTCGCCTTCCTTGTCGAACGGGAAAGGGAACGAGCCCGTGGAGCCGGCACGGGCGGCGTATTCGCGTTCCGCTTCGCTGAGCATGCGGTAGGGCTTGCCGGTGGTCTTGGCCAGCCAGGCGATGTAGTCGCGGGCCTCGAACCAGGTCATGCACACGGCCGGTTGGCGCGGGCCCTGGGCATAGCGGGGCTTGCCGTTCTGGCACAGGCGGCCGGGGCGCAGGTCACCATCGGGCAGCACGGTCTTGGTGGCCTTGGCATAGGCTTGCCACTGCGCGGCGGTGATGGTGAAGCGGCTGACCGCGAAGGGGCGGGCGAAGGTCACCGTGTGCAGGGGATTTTCGTCGTCCTGCTTGCCGACTTCGTCATCGGGGGTACCCATGACGAAGCTGCCGGCGGGCAGCACGACCATTTCCGGGCAGTTCTTTTTGCAGTCGGTGAAGACTTTGCCGGGTTCGGTCGGGTCGGCGGCCAGCGCATGCGCCGACAGCGAAAGGCATCCTAGGGCGAGCAGCAGGTCAAGGCGTTTCATGGGTGTCCTTGTAGTTGAGTGACAGGCGTGTTGGCCGGCTTGGCGGCCCTCTGGACGGTGTCCCACACACGCAGGAAGTTGCCGCCCCAGAGCTTGGCGATGTCTTCGTCGGAATAGCCGCGCTGGATCAGCTCGGCGGTGACGTTGCGGCTTTCGCCGACGTTCTGGTAACCGATCACGCCGCCGCCGTCGTTGAAGTCCGAGCTGATGCCGACGTGGTCGATGCCGATCTTCTTCACCGCGTAGTCGATGGAATCGACGTACTCGGCCAGGGTGGCCTCGGGTTCCTGGCCGAGGATGTCGTAGAAGGGGGTGAGGAATTCGCCGAACTTCTTCTCTGGCCAGATCGAGAACACCGGGTCCGTGGTGGTGCCCATCTGCGTCTGGTTCTGCACGTCGGGCAGACCGTAGCGTTCGCGCAGGGCGTTCATCCGGGCGATGGTTTCGCGCGAGAACGGCTTGAGGTACTTGGAGTAGGCGACGATGTTGACCAGGCCGCCGGTGGCCTTGATGTGGGCCAGGTCGGCGTCGCTGAGGTTGCGGCGGATGTCCATCATGCCCTGCACACCCGTGTGCGAGGCGATCACCGGGGCGTGGCTGAGCTGGGTGACCTGGGTCAGGGCCTGGCTGGACATCTGCGATACGTCGATCACCACGCCCAGGTCGTTGAGCTTGGCCACGGCGCGGCGGCCCAACGGTGACAGGCCGCCCAGCGGGTCGGTCGAATCGCCCAGGAAGGGCAGCGGGCGTGCCGAGTCCACCCAGCTGTTGTTGCCCACGTAGCCGGGGCCGAACACCCGCACGCCGCGCGCGGCCCACAGGTCGAGCTTGTCGACGTCGTCGCCCAGCGGGGCGGCGTTGAGCATGCTGATGACGATGGCGAACTTGCCCTCGTCGGCCAGGCGGCGGAAGTCTGCCGGGGTGTAGGCGATGCCGGCCTGGTTGGGGAAGTCGCGGGCGATGCCGGTGATGATCTTGTAGCGCACCTCCAGCTCGTTGGCCATGGCGGCCTGGAAGCCGGCAGTGGGGCGGTGCGGCCAGTTCGGCCCGCTCCAGAACTCGGGCCAGGACCAGATGGCGATCGAGGCGCCGCGCAGGCGTGCCTTGCCGGCCTTGACCAGGTCGAACTGGGTTGGGCCGTCGCGGTTGGCCTCACGGCCATCGGTGCCATAGTTCAGGGGAACGTCCAGGTGCCCGTCCAGCGCCAGGATGCGTTCCTGCAGGGCGTTGGCGCGCTGCACGATGGCGCGGCTGTAGGGGTGTGCCGGCAGGTACACCCAGTACCACCAGGCGCCGCTGCCCGCAGCGGCCAGCAGCAGGACCAGGGCCAGCAGCCACGGCCACTTGCGCGAGAAAAGGAGGTGTTTCGTCATTGCCATTTCGACCCGCCTGGACGACGGCCCCATGCCGTTCGAACTTGTTGGGTGATACGAGTCGATGGCGGAAGAATTTACCAAACGCCTAAATCGCCTTTGTGACCATTCGTTTTCGCTGGAGTAGTCACGTCATGAGTACAGTGGATGAAGGTGTCACGCCGAGGAATGCTGGCAGGGCTTGTGGCCGCCGGCGCAGTGCTGCCCACGGGTTATTTCGCCTGGCAGAAATGGGACGAAGCCCAGGAGGCGGAGCTGGCCTCCGACGAACCGGCGGTGCCGGTGGACGATGTGCCTAATGCGCTGCTGGGCGAGCGCCTGACGGGTATCTGGGAGTGGCACCTGGTGGCGGGCGATGCGGCGCTGCCCGAGCTGGTGCGGCCGCTGGAACTGCTGCTGGACGTGGGGCAGGGGGCCCGGGCCGTGCGCGGCTACCTGGGCCTGCCGCCCTATGCCGACGGCATGCAGGTGTATGCGCCGCTGGCCGCCGAGCGCCTGCCGCACCTGCGCCTCAAGCTGATCTCGACGAGCGGCCAGGGTTACGACTGCGAAGCGGTGCTCGATGAGATCTGGGGGGACTGGAGCCAAGGCGGTGGCGGTGCCACCCTCAGCGGCCAGGTACGCCTGGCCGGTGTCCAGGCGGGGTTTTCCGGGCCCCAGGGCCGCTTCGTCGCCCGTCGTCGGCCTTTCGTGCCGGCGCGAGAGCGGCTGGCCTTCGTTCCGGCGCTGCACGAGCAACTGATTTCGCCGGGCTGGCGCTACTTTCACCAGCTCTGGCATGCCACCCGTGACCGCTGGCACCGCATTGACGAATCCCGGCGCCAGGCCGTGCGTGGCCTGGGCTGGCAGGCCGGGCCGCTGGGCAAGGAGCGCAATGCCCGTGGCCATGACCGCCACCTCAACGGTTCGGGCGAGGACTTCCTGTTCATGCACCGGCACATGCTGCATGGCGTGCGCCAGGCGCAGGACCTGCGTTCGTGGCCGTGCCTGCCGGCGCCGCGCCCTTTTGTGGGCGAGAACCGGCAGGCGTTCGCCGACTACATGAACAACGTCACCGGCTACAGCGTGCCGCCTTGCTGGCAGGCCGACGACGATGACCACTTCAACCAGTGGCTGTACTACATCAAGAGCCGCGAAGGCCTGTACGCCAACTTCCAGCTGTGGGAAGCGCAACTGCACGACCCCGAGTACCTCAGCACGCTGTGCCTGGGGGAGCTGGGCTCGCGCATCGAACTGGGCATCCACGACTGGCTGCACATGCGCTGGGCGGCCATGGCCCAGGACCCGAACACCGGCTGGCCGATGGCCTATGCGCGGCGCAACCATGACTTTTCCGAGCGCTGGTTCGGGGCGAGCAACGATTTTCTCGGCGACCCGTTCTCGTCCCATGTGAACCCGGTGTTCTGGGCCTTCCATGGCTGGCTCGACGACCGCCTCGAGGACTGGTTCCTGGCCCATGAACAGGCACACCCAGGGGAAGTGCGGCGCTTGACCGTCAACGGCATTCCCTGGTTCGCGCCGGGGCGCTGGGTACGCGTGGCCGAGCCGTGGCTGGGGCCGTCCAGCGAAGGCTGCGGTGCCTGGGGCAAAGGCAATGGTGGTGGCAGCCAGCTGGACATCGAGACCATGAAACTGGCGCTGCAAGTGATCTTCAGCCCGGACCAGGAGGCCGAGCGGCTGATGAAGCGTGTGCCGCCAAGCCGGCCGTGGTTCGCCCGGTACCTGGCGCCGGGGCCGCGCAAGGATGGGCTGTAGCCGCGGCTGGCGCGGCCACCGCCCGGGCCTCACCGTTGCTGTGTCGCCCAGCCGCCGCCCAGGGCCTTGTACAGGGCCACGCTGGCTTGCAGGCGGTCCCTGCGCAGCTGCACGCGCTCGGCCTGGGCGTCGAACAGGCTGCTTTGCGCCTGCAGCACGCTGAGCAGGTCTTCTGCCCCGGCGCGGTAGCGGCTTTCGGCCAGGTCGAAGGCGCGCTGCGCCTGTTGCAGCGCTTGCTGTTGCCAGCGGGCCTGGCGGTCCAGGCCGTCGACACTGTTGAGCGCCTTCTCCACTTCGCCGAAGCTGGTGACCAGCACCCCGCGGTACGTTTCCAGCAGTTCTTCGTGACGCGCCAAGGCCTTGTCGCGCTCGGCGCGCAATTGGCCGTTGTTGAAGATCGGTGCGGTCAAACCCGCGCCCAGGTTGAGCACCGGGTTGCGCAACAGGTCGGCGGCCTGACGGTCGCCGGTGGCCAGGCTGGCGCTCAGGGTCAGCGTGGGGAACAGGGCCGCGCGGGCCACGCGCACGTCGGCCTGGGCCGCGGCCAGGCGCGCTTCGGCTGCGGCGATGTCGGGGCGGCGCGTGAGCAATTGGCTGGGGATGCCGGCATCGATGGCGGGGCCTTGCAGCTGCTCGAAGGGCAGTGCCTCCAACTGTAGGTTCTGCACCGGCTCCCCGAGCAAGGTGGCCAGGGTGATCAGCGCGTCGCGGGCCTGCTGCCGGTACAGCGGCAACTGGCGCTGCTGGCCGGCCACCAGGCTCTGCTGCCGGGCCAGCTCCAGCGCGGTGGCGGAGCCGGCTTGGTAGCGGGTGCGGACCACGTCGAGGATTTTCTGCGCATTGCCCAGGTTCAACGTGGCGATACGGGTCTGCTCCTGCGCCGCCAGGGCTGCCAGGTAGGTGTCCGCGACCTGGCCGGCCAGGCTCAGCTCAAGGGTGTCGCGGTCCAATTCGCTGGCCTGCAGGCTGTGGCCGGCGCTGTCGCGCGTGGCCGCGTTGCGCCCCCAGAAGTCCACTTCATAGCTGGCCGTGAGTGCCGTGTTGAAGTAATGGTAGGTGCGCTCCCTGCTGGAAGCGTCCAGTTCGCTGTAGCCCTGGCCCTTGAGCAGGCGCTGGCGATAGGCGTTGGCGCTGGCATCGAGCCGCGGCAGCAGTGTGCCGCCGGCGATGCGCACATCGGCGCCGGCCTGGCGCACCCTGGCCATGGCCGCCTTCAGGTCGTGGCTGCCTTGCCGGCTCTGGTCGATCAGGCGCGCCAGCTGCGGGCTGTTGAAGCTCGCCCACCAGCGCTCGATGTCCACGGCCTGCGCCTGGGGCACGGCCGGGCTTTGCCAGCCGGGCGGTGGGGCAACCGCGTTGTCCACCGGGGTGGTCTGGCTGCAGGCGCCGAGTAGCGCCAGCAGGGGGATCAAGGCAAACGGGGCTTTGGTCATGGGTTCATTCACTGGACAGGGCGGCCACCGGGTCGAGCCCGGCGGCCTTGCGGGCTGGCATGAAGCCAAAGATCACACCGGTGGCGACCGAGCAGGCAAAGGCACCGAACATGGCCAGGGCGGAAAACGCCACGGCCACCTTGGCCAGGTTCAGGCCTGCCCCGATCAGCAGGGCCAGGGCCACGCCGGTGACGCCACCGACCAGCGACAGCACCACGGCTTCGGTGAGGAACTGGCGCAGGATGTCGCGCTGGCGGGCCCCGGTGGCCACGCGGATGCCGATCTCGCGGGTGCGCTCGCGCACGGTCATCAGCATCACGTTCATCACCCCGATACCGCCCACCAGCAGCGAGATGGCGGCGATGGCCCCAAGCATCAGCGACAGGCCGTTGCGGGTCTGTGCTTCGGCCTGAATAAGGGCGGCGCTGTTGTCGATCTCGAAGTCCTGGATGCCACCGTGCAGGCTGGTCATCAAGCTGCGGATCGCCTGTTCCGCCTCATGCACCAGGGTGCTGTCGGTGGCGGCGATGATCACATATTCGGGGTACTCGACGCCGGACAGGCGGATGCGCGCAGCCGAATAGGGAATGGCGATGCGCAGGTCGTTGCGCTGGTTGGCGCCGCTGGAACCTTTGCTGGCCAGCACGCCGATGACCTGGAAGGGCACGTTCTCCACCAGGATGTAACGGCCGATCGGGTCCTGGCCGTCGGCGAAGAGCTTCTTTTTGACTTCGGAGCCGATGACCGCGACGGCAGCACCCGTGGCCATGTCGGTTTCGTCGAAAAAGCTGCCCTCGGCCACCGGCCAGTTGAGGATCGATGGAAACGCCGGGCTGTAGCCGCCGATGGTCGAGGTCATCTCGCCGTTGCCGTAGCGTACCTGGGCCTGCAAGGTGGTCGCGGCCATGATCGACTTGACCTGGGGCAGCTCGGCCAGGGCCTGCACGTCGCTCAGGCGGATATGGCCTGGTGGCGCGCGCGGGGTGGCCGGGGCGCCGTTCATGAACATGATGTTGGACCCGAAGGCGCCGATCTGCGCCATCACCTGGCGCTTGCTACCTTCGCCCACGGCCAGCATTACCACCACCGAGGCCACGCCGATGATGATGCCCAGCAGCGTCAAGGCGGTGCGCGTGCGGTTGGTCCACATCATCCGCCAGGCGGCCACCAGGGCGTCGCGGGTTTCGCCGAGCCAGGGGCTGCGCGCCTGGTTGGCGTGGGCCAGGCGCTGGCGCAGGGCGTCGGCCTGCAGGGCGCCGGGTTTGGCTGCAGGGGGCGGCTGGCCGACGGCGCTGTCACTGACCACCGCGCCGTCGCGCACCTCGATGATGCGCTGTGCGCGGGCAGCGACGTTGCGATCGTGGGTGATCAGGATCACCACGTGGCCTTGCTGCGCCAGCTCGTCGAGCAGGGCCATGACCTCCGTGCCGCTGTGGCTGTCCAGCGCACCGGTGGGCTCGTCGGCGAGGATGATGTGCCCGCCGTTCATCAGCGCACGGGCAATCGACACTCGCTGCTGCTGGCCACCGGACAATTGCCGCGGGCGGTTGCCGGTGCGTTCGCCCAGCCCCAGGCGCCGCAGCAACACCTGGGCGCGTGCGGCGCGCGCGGCGGCGGGGGTGCCGGCGTAGATGGCCGGCATTTCGACGTTTTCCTGGGCCGAGGCCGAGGGGATGAGGTGGTAGCCCTGGAACACGAAGCCGAAGGCTTCACGGCGCAACCAGGCCAGTTGGTCGTCATCGAGCTCGGCCACGTCCTGGCCAGCGAAGCGGTACTGGCCGGCGCTGGGCCGGTCCAGGCAGCCGAGAATGTTCATCAGGGTCGACTTGCCGGACCCCGAGGTGCCGATGATGGCGATGAATTCCCCGGCATGGATGCTCAGGTCGATGCCGCGCAGCACCTCCACGGTGGGGCTGTCGCCGCCGCCATAGGCCTTGCGGATGCCGCTCAGCTGGATCAGCGGTGTAGGCATGCTCAACTTCCGTTGCCGGTTGGGCCGATCAGCAGGCGGTCGCCTTCCTTCAGGCCATCGAGGATCTGAACCCGCAGGCGATCGCTGAGCCCGATGCGCACGGCGCGTTGCTGGACCTGGCCGTTGTCGGCGAGTACCTGGGCGGTGCGCTGGTCGGGTTGGTCTGGCTTGCCTGCCAGGGCGGCGACCGGGGCGGTGAGCACGTTCTGGGCACTGCCGGCGACGAAGAAGACCTGGGCGGTCATGTCGGCCATCAGTGCATTGTCGGCGTTGTCGACGTCCAGCAGCACGGTGTAGAGCACCACGCGCCCGGCGCCGCTGCTGGTGCCGCCGCTGGCCCCGGCCGGTGCTGGGCTGCCACCGCCCTGGCTGAGCTGGTCCAGAGGCTTGGGTGGGATCGGCAGGATCTGCCGCACGGTGCTGGTCCAGCGCCGGCCACCGCCACTGAGGGTGGTGAAGTAGGCTTGCATACCTGGCTTGACCTGGCCGATGTCGGCTTCCGAC
>NZ_AEWE02000130.1:0-3836 GCF_000190455.2 Pseudomonas sp. TJI-51 | reverse complement strand
CAGGCATAATTGGCGCGAAACAAACGTAGGAGCGAGCGCAGCTCGCGATGCGCCGCGCGGGCGGCGCTCGATCTCACAAGCGCTAAAGATGCCACGGCGAGCACTGACAACCCTGCAGAGCAGAGCTGCACTCTTTCCTACAGGGCTATCACAACATCAAAGCGCTCCGCGACAGGCGCGCTGCTTACTTCAGTACCGCCAGTGCAGCCTCGTAGTCCGGTTCTTCAGCGATTTCGCCGACCAGCTCGCTGTGCAGCACTTTATCGTTCTCGTCCAGCACCACCACGGCGCGGGCGGCCAGGCCAGCCAGCGGGCCATCGGCGATGGCCACGCCGTAGTTTTCGAGGAACTCGCGGCCACGCAGGGTCGACAGGTTCTTCACGTTCTCCAGGCCCTCGGCGCCGCAGAAACGTGCCTGCGCAAACGGCAGGTCGGCGGAGATGCACAGCACCACGGTGTTGGATACATCGTTGGCCTGGGCGTTGAACTTGCGCACCGAAGTGGCACAGGTTGGGGTGTCGACGCTCGGGAAGATGTTCAGCACCTTGCGCTTGCCGGCGTAGTCTTTCAGCGACTTGTCAGCCAGGCCTTCACCCACCAGGGAAAAAGCCGGAGCCTGGGCGCCGGCCTGTGGCAGGTTGCCGTTGACCTGAACCGGGTTGCCTTTGAGAGTCACTTGAGCCATGACGAAATCCTTATGCGGGGTTTGAAAAGGACACCGAGTTAAGCATGAAGGCGGCCGAGTGCCTATGGGGGCGGGTGAATTTGTTCTATTCCCGGATAATGTTTGTGAACAAACTTCCGGCTTTCTCGCCGCTTGCCGGGTGAGTTTAACGCGCAAAAAAACCCGGGCGGCGCCAGCCAACCCGGGCTTGTTTCATAGTCAGCCGTGACTCAACCCAGCAGGCCGTACACCACCGAAGTCAGCGCAACCAGACCAACCACCACCACGAATACGTTGGACGCCGCGCCGCTGTACTTGCGCATGGACGGTACACGGCGAATGGCGTACATCGGCATCAGGAACAGCAGCACCGCAAGGATCGGGCCGCCGAGCGATTCGATCATGCCGAGGATGCTCGGGTTGAGGGTGGCGACGACCCAGCACACTACCAGCATCAACCCTGCAACCACCCGGTCCAGGGCCTTGGCGCCCGGGCGTGCGCCGGTCTTGGCGATAATGCCCTTGAGGCCTTCACTGGCACCGATGTAGTGGCCGAGGAACGACTTGGCGATGGCTACGAAGGCAATCAGCGGCGCGGCGAACGCGATGGTCGGGTTGCTGAAGTGGTTGGCCAGGTACGACAGGATCGATAGGTTCTGCGCCTTGGCTTCAGCCAGCTGCGCGCTGCTCAGGGTCAGCACGCAACTGAACACGAAGAACAGCACCATCACCACCATCAACAGGTGGGCACGGCGCAGAATCTGCCCGCTGCGCTCATCGGCGTGGTCGCCGTAGCGGCGTTTCTGGTCCACGGCGAAGGCCGAAATGATCGGCGAGTGGTTGAAGGAAAACACCATCACCGGAATGGCCAGCCACAAGGTGTGCAGGAAGGCCGAGGCCGGTGGCACCTGGGTGGCGCTATCGAGGATACCGCCAGTCCAGTGCGGCACCAGATACAGGCCCAGCAGCGCCAGGGCAACGATGAACGGGTATACCAGCAGGCTCATGACCTTGACCGTGGCCTGCTCGCCGCAGCGCACGATGGCCAGCAGGCCAAGAATCAGCACGAACGACAGCATGGCCCGTGGCGGTGGCTGCAGGTGCAACTGGTGCTCGATGAAGCTGGACACGGTGTTGGTCAGCGCCACGCTGTAGATCAGCAGGATCGGGAAGATGGCGAAGAAGTACAGCACGGTGATCGAGGTGCCCGCAGTGCTGCCGAAATGCTCCTTGACCACCTCGGTGATATCACCACCGGTGCGCCCGGAAAGCACGAAACGGGTCAACCCACGGTGGGCGAAATAGGTCATCGGGAATGCCAGCACGGCCAGGACCAGCAGCGGCCAGAAGCCGCCAAGGCCGGCGTTGATCGGCAGGAAAAGGGTGCCAGCACCGATGGCGGTGCCGAACAGGCCCAGCATCCAGGTGGTGTCGTGCCGCGCCCAGTTACCGAGGGTGGCGGGGGTCGATTCTGCAAAGCGTTGTTCAACGCTTGGGGCCTGCTCATTCATTCCGGGTGAAGCTCCACTCGCAAGACTGCAACAGGCTGAGAATGGCGAAATGGTGCGTTCGCCCAACTCAACCGGAAAAGAGGGGCGCGATTGTGCACGGAAAGGTTGCACTTGCGAAGCCCTTTTCCGAGGGGCGGTTGCACTTGTCTTTACAAGTGGCAGGCATCGCGGGTGTTGCGCGGTGGATGCAAGAGCGGCCTTGCAGCGCGAACGGGGTGCTCAGCACCCCGGTGCAGGGTTACTTCTGCACGGCAGCAAATGCCTCGGCTACCCGGTGAAGGTTGGCTGGGCGCAGGCCGGACATGCACACGCGGCCGCTATCGATCAGGTACACGCCAAATTCGTCGCGCAGGCGGCGGACCTGCTCGACGCTGAAGCCGGTGTAGCTGAACATGCCACGCTGGCGCAGGAAGAACTGGAAGTCCTGGCCTGGAAGCAGCACGGCCAGGGCATCGACCAGCGCCTGGCGCATATCCAGAATGCGCTTGCGCATCACTTCGACTTCCTCGGCCCACTGGGCATTCAGGCCGGCATCGCCGAGCACCCCAGCCACCAGTTGGGCACCGAAATTGGGCGGGCTGGAATAGTTGCGGCGCACGGTGGCCTTGAGCTGGCCCAGCACGCTCTGTGCGGTGGCCGCGTCGTCGCACACCACTGACAAGCCACCGACCCGCTCGCCATACAGCGAGAAGATTTTCGAGAACGAGTTGCTGACTAGGCACGGTACGCCGGCACGGGCCATTTCGCGGATAGCGTAGGCGTCCTCGACCAGGCCCTCGGCAAAGCCCTGGTAGGCGATGTCGAGGAACGGGATCAACTGGCGGGCCTTGACCACTTCGACCACCTGCTGCCACTGGTTCTGGGCCAGGTCGGCACCGGTCGGGTTATGGCAGCACGGGTGCAGCAGGACCACGCTATTGGCCGGCAGCGCTTGCAGGGTGGCCAGCATGCCGTCGAAGTCGACGCCGCGGGTGGCCTGATCGAAGTACGGGTAGGTGTGCACCTTGAAACCGGCACCCTCGAAGATGGCACGGTGGTTGTCCCAGGTCGGGTTGCTGACCCAGACTTCCGACTGCGGGAAGTAGCGCTTGAGGAAGTCGGCGCCGACCTTCAACGCCCCAGAGCCACCTACGGTCTGCACCGTGGCCACGCGCCCACCCGTCACGGCCGGGTGATCGGCGCCGAACAGCAGCGCCTGAATCGCCTGACGGTAGCTGGCCAGGCCTTCCATAGGCAGGTACAGGGACGCTTCATGGTCCTGGCCGGCGATGCGCTTTTCCACCGCATCCACCGCCGCCAATTGCGGCACCACGCCGGCCTCATCGTAATACAGGCCGATGCTCAGGTTGACCTTGTCGGCGCGCGGGTCGGCCTTGAAAGTTTCCATCAACGAGAGGATCGGGTCGCCGGCATAGGCATCGACATGTTTGAACACAGCGTGCAGCTCCTTGGATCAGGACAGTACGAAAAGTCAGCCCTGAGCATACCCGCACACACGGCTCAGGAACATCCACTAATGTGCAAGGTTGTCTATGCAACATTGCATGGCCAGGGTTTTATGCTGGCAGTGATGGCCTAATCGCCGGCAAGCCAGCTCCCACAGGGAGCGCGTCAGGGCTGTCGGTGTTTGCCACAAGTTATGCAGCGCCTGTGAGATCGAG
>NZ_AEWE02000013.1:49188-49424 GCF_000190455.2 Pseudomonas sp. TJI-51 | reverse complement strand
GGGCGAACAGGCGCAGCAGGTGCGCCACCAGGTCATCGTCACCAACAAAGGGCGCAACCGGGTCGATCTGGCCGTCGCGCAGGTATTGAATGGCCACTGGCTGAACCGCTACGCCACGGTCGATGGCCGCTGCCAGCAGGCGGCCATGGAAAGTGCGCAAGGCGTGACCGCTGGTGGTGGTGCCTTCAGGAAAGATCAGCAGCGGCCTGGCCAGGCCCAGTTGCCTGGCCATCTGC
>NZ_AEWE02000013.1:48930-49125 GCF_000190455.2 Pseudomonas sp. TJI-51 | reverse complement strand
CCAGCCAGCCGGCCAGCGGCCACTGGCGCACTTCGGCCTTGGACAGGAATGACAGGGGCATCAGCATGCCCAGCAGGGGGATGTCGGTCCACGACACATGGTTGCTGACCCACAACATCGGCCGCTGCGGCAGCGCCCCGCGCACCTGTACGTCGAAGGGCAGGGCTGCGACCAGGCGCTTCATGAACAGGCAGG